>CAZCPP010000025.1:0-21370 GCA_964500655.1 uncultured Anaerolineaceae bacterium
AGTTGTTTCTGGGATAGCATGGATGGCCACGCAGGAAGTTCGTGGATAAGTTGCGCATAGCCTTGATACCAAACATACTTGTAGGAGGATCGAGCATTTCATTGGCTCTTTTCAATAACCCTCTACGGGAGATCGTTTCGATATCGGCAACCTGTTGGTTGAACTCAAAGGTGAAGAATGTGTTCTTCTTGCCTGAGCCAGGAATGGTCTCACTTGAATGTGCAAGACACTGTTATTCCGGGGTAATTCACCCAATAATATTTAGTGGAAGCAGGTTGAAAGCGAGAAATGATGCGGGGATTTTAGCGAGGGGAGGTTTGGTTGCCTCGGTAAAGTTGCTTACGTGTATGCTAAATAGTAATGATCTATACTGAAGGATTAAAAAGGCCAGAGAAGTGGGAGTACCAACATAGTAACTGCTAATCCAATTAAGAGCAGCGGCGTACCAATTTTGATGTAGTCGCTAAAACGATAGTTACCCGCTCCCATTACCAGGGTGTTTACCGGCGATGCAACTGGAGATGCAAATGCCATTGATGCGGATAAGCCAACTGCCATAAGAAAGGCCTGTGGCTGGATGCCTAGATTTTGAGCGGATGCCAGCGCTAACGGGGCGATCAAAACTGCTGTGGCGGTATTGGAAAGTACCTGCGTGAAAATAGATGTTGCCAGGAATAAACCGCCCAGCACCCAGATAGGCCCCAGTGTACCGATTGTGTTCGTAAGTGTTTGGGCAGCGAGGTTGACAAGACCAACATTTTCGAGTGCAGTGCTCATCGGTAACATTCCAGCTACAAGCACAATCGATTTCCAATCAATGAAACTGTAGGCATCGTCAATATTCAAGCATCCTGTCAGGATCATCAACAGGGCAGCCAGCATAGAGGAAGTTGTCAGCGGCAGGATTTCACCCACCATGCTTATTAGCATCAAGAACATAATAATAGCAGCAATGGGCGCTTTAGCACGATTGGCAGTTCCAAGCATGGATTCGGGTTGCCCCATGACGACAAAATCTCGCCGCCTTTTTCGTAGCGCCAAGATATTTTCCCAGGGACCTTGTACAAGCAGGATATCCCCAAAACGCAATGGAGTTGTCTTTAGATTTAATGATTTTTTTGTGCCTGGGCGCTGGATACCTAGCACACTTAAATGGTAGCGGCTGCCGAATTGCAGTTCGATCAAAGTTTTGCCAATCAATTTGGATTTGGGGGGTAGAAGGACTTCAGCTAGTCCTACTTCCTGATTGATGAGCGACTCGCTGTCTTCGGTTTTTGCGGGTTGGACGCCAAGATTCCAGGACGCCGCCAGGTGCGTCACATCTGTGGCTGTCCCCTGGACGAGAAGCAGATCTTCAGCCTGGATTTTTGTTTCTGCGGAAGGTTTTATGCAATCAAGCTTATCAGCTTCCATGACCAGGCGCGTCTCTCCAATTTGGACCATTGTGCGTGCTTCCGGTTTTCGACGGATCTCAAGTATGTTGACGTTGAAGCGTGCCCCAAACTCACCTTTGGCGACGCTTTTGCCAACCAATAGCGCGTTGCGACGTACACGTAACCGAAACAAATTGTTTGGCAACCGGTAGCGTTGGGCAATTTGCTCGGGTGTTTCCAGGCGCTGCAGCTCTTGGGCGGGTACATGATCGGGTAACAGGCGTTTGCCAATTGTCAACATAAAGATTATTCCGATCAATATCAGTAGAGCTCCAATTGGAGTGTAATCAAAGAATTGGAAAGGTTGTGCTCCGCTCGCGCGTAACATATCGCTGACAATCAAATTGGGCGGTGTGCCAATCAATGTAGCTGCACCACCAAGTAGGGCGCCAAAGGAAAGTGGAATCAGCAACTTGGACGGGCTGATGTGAGCACTGGCCGCCAGACTTATCACTGCGGGCAGTAGCACGGCCACGGTCCCCGTATCGCTCATAAATGCAGACAGAAGAGCAACCGTGAGCATGATGGTTGCGATCAATCGCGTGGGACTTGTTCCAGCAATCTTGAGAATCTGGTTGCCGATCGTGGCGGCTAGCCCGGTTTGTAAAACACCTCCACCAATAACAAATAAAGCTGCAATTGTCAGTACGACCGGATTAGAGAATCCAGAAATAGCCTCAGCGGGTTCGCGTAACCCTGTCAGCATTAATGAAATAACCACGATCAATGCTACTACGTCGACCCGGAGCCATTCGGTGACAAAGAGAATTATAGCAAAGAGCAAAATACCCAATGCCAGCCACATTTCAAAGGTCATGGAACATACAATTAATTAGAGATTATGCAAACGCCCGCTTATATATTTTAAAGGGGCTCAAACCTGGCAGTAAAGTGACGCAACAATTCAGGTGCGTAAGTAAATTTGTAACCACGGATCTCACTGGCGCGTTCTTTGATCTTAGCTGCGGAATCGGCGATAAAGTCAAGGTGACTCTGAGTGTAGGTTCTGCGTGGGATGGCAAGACGCATCAATTCGAGTTTAGGGTAGATCATCTGCCCGGTATCGGGATCGGGATAGGCAAACATAACCGAGCCGATTTCTGCGCCGCGAATTCCACCCGCGCGATATAGTTCTACGGAAAGGGCTTGTCCCGGAAATTCTTGCGGTGGGATGTGTGGCAGCACAGCTTTAGCGTCCATATAAACAGCATGCCCACCAGGGGGTTGAATCGTGGGGACACCAACTTCATTTAGCCGCTCTGCCAGGTAAGAGGTTTGGCTTAAACGGTAAGCTAAATATTCATCATCCAAGCCCTCATAAAGCCCAACGGCCATCGCCTCTAAGTCGCGACCAGCTAAACCGCCATAAGTTGGGAAGCCCTCGCGCAGAATCAATTCGTTTCTGATGTGCTGGAAAAGCACTTCGTCATTTACGCACAGCAAACCACCGATGTTAACTATGGCATCCTTCTTGGCAGACATGGTCATGCCATCTGCCAGGCTGAACATTTCGCGTGCAATCTCGATTACTGTCTTCTTTTCATAACCGGGTTCACGCACTTTGATGAAATAAGCGTTTTCTGCATAACGGGCAGAATCAATGAAGAAAGGTAACTCGTAGGAGTGATAGACCTCCGAGACCGCCTTTAAATTTTCCATTGAAACTGGTTGTCCGCCACCAGAATTATTTGTAACCGTGATCATGCCAAAGGGGATATTATCCGCGCCGGTCTTTTCGATGAAATCCTTGAGTTTGGCAATATCTATGTTGCCTTTGAAGGGGTGCGGGTTTTTCGGATCAAAAGCTTCTTCAATAACCAGATTGGTTGGGCGTCCACCGCGAGCGCGAATATTGGCATCTGTAGTATCGAAGTGCATGTTCGAAGGGACATAATTTCCCGGCTTTACCGTCACAGCTGCCAGAATATTCTCGGCAGCCCGCCCCTGGTGGGTAGGGACGAAAAACTTGAATCCGAAAATATCTTCTACAGCGGTCTTCAAGCGCTCGAATGAACGTGCGCCTGCATACGATTCATCACCCCGCATAAGGGCAGCCCATTGCTCACTGCTCATCGCTCCAGTGCCAGAATCGGTCAGCATGTCGATGAAAATATCTTCAGCTTTGAGCGTGAAAACATTGTAGCCAGCTTCTTTCAGCCTGGCTTCGCGCGATTCAGACGAGATCAGGCGGATGGATTCAATAGATTTTATTCGGAAGGGTTCGGGTGGATAATGGGGCATGTACATCTCCATGTGTTAGTGTACATCCCATTCTACAACAGAATCGCCGCTCTGACGGGTATAATAATGGTATGGCAAGAAAAGTGCGCTTGATGCTTGTGATCCTGATTTTGATAGTATCTTTGATTCTCCTGGTTTGGGGCTTTTGGCCCAATCTGGTGGAGACACGTATTGTACCGGTCGAGCCCAGTCAAATGCAGTTACCCACACCGGTTTCTTCATTAATTGGAATGCTTGGTTAAGATGTCCCCTCGCAGAAATTTAATTCTATTATTGGTGGGGCTGGCTTTAATCGTGGCCAGCATTGCCTGCGGAGGAGTGATGTTAGGTGCCGCTCCGGAGAGGGATGGGGCAGCATCTTCCCCCGAAGAGCCGGCTGCACCGGCGCCAACCGTGGCCACAGCACCCGAGGAACCTGTGGAACCAGTTGAGGAACCACCGGCAGCGGAAGAAGCTGTAGATGATTTTCCACCGTCTACTCCCAAGTCCGCACCAATGCCCACACCGACCCTTTCGGCCAGCCTGCCAGATACAGAAGGGGGAGTTGCGCCAGCCCCAGTTATTACTGAACATCGCCGTCTTACATTGGAGTTTCCACCTGTCATGCGCACAGGTGATTCGACACGCATTCGCCTGCAATTGGAAGTAGATGATCGCGGGAATTTCCTTCCGACCGCTGTAGTAGAAGGAAATATTGTCACAGGTGAAGTTGTAGAAATCCCTAACTTATATGAAACACACAACGTGATTGCCGAAGCACGCCTGGATATAGCCGGTATGGAAGTGCAACCTTCCGGGACGATCAGCGAACCAATGTCACAGGGGCAATCAGTCACATTTTATTGGAGTGTGCGGCCTGAGGAAGCAGGGAAATATGAAGGCACGGCTTGGTTACACCTTCGTTTTGTCTCCAAAACAGATGGCCAGGAAGGCCGCATCCCGGTTTCAGTACAATTTTTAGAGATCGAAGCAAATTCTTTCCTGGGATTTTTACCGGGTAACACTGCCCGTGGCTTAGGTGCAATTGGGTCTGCAGTAGGCTCTGTGCTGGGCATTCCGTTTTTCGAAGATATTGTTCGATTCGTTCTTCGGAGACCCAAACGTAGACGCTAACCGTTAAATGTTATTCTTTCTATCAAGAAGAAAGCAAACCTATAAGTATTTGTAATAAATTTCTATTAGTATTTGCACAATAATTCATGACGAATATCACCTAAAACATTGACATGCATTCTAATGCCCATATTGGGCTTCATGGTACAATACCGCCCGTGCCGCCAAAGGCGCGGGATTTTATTTTGTAACAGGGAGCATCTATGCAAAACGAATGGCTATACATCGGCTTATTTTTGTTCGTCGGGGTAGCTCTCCCGGCGGCTTCGCTGATCCTGGCTTGGGTGATTTCACCCAAGAAGTCAAACCCTATAAAAGACAGCACTTATGAGTGCGGTATGGAAACCGTGGGGGAAAGCTGGGTGCAATTCAAAGCTCAGTACTATATTTTCGGCTTAGTATTTCTAATTTTCGACGTGGAAACAGTTTTCTTGTTCCCATGGGCTGTATCCCTGGGAAAGCTGCCATTGTTTGCAGTAATCGAGGGTATCATCTTTATCCTCATCCTCGTTGCGGGACTAGCCTACATTTGGCGAAAGGACGCGTTGGAGTGGGTTTGATATTAATCCAGGCATTAAAAAGGCTGAAGGGAGGTTTCTTCCCTTCAGCCTTTTATTTGTGTTATTGAGGAGCGTTGCATGAATTTATGGACCGACCCAATTCAAGTGACGGCTGACTGGTTGATGAGTGTGTTCATGGGTTGGGGGCTGGCAGAAGACCTGGCGAGTATATTCACTCAATTGGTTGGCATCGTCATTTTGATCACTATCATGCTGGTGATCGATATTTTGTTGGTCTGGATCGAGCGCAAGGTCGTTGCTCGTTTCCAAGATCGGCTAGGGCCAAACCGCGTAGGTCCGTTTGGCTTGATTCAGCCGTTTGCCGACATTATCAAATTATTTATCAAAGAGAACATCACTCCGAAGGGTGTAGATAAGGTTGTTTACAATCTGGCTCCGATTTTATCGGTGTTCTCGGTGTTGATCCTGTGGGCAATTATTCCGCTGGCACCAGTTATCATCGGAGTGGACTTGAACGTCGGCCTGCTATATCTGGTGGCGGCTGGCGCGATTGGCACGTTATCCATCATTATGGCTGGCTGGTCGTCGAACAATAAATTTGCCTTGTTGGGTGCCTTTCGCCAGGTGGCTGCCATGATTTCATATGAAATCCCGATGGTGGTGGCCTTGCTTATCCCGACCGTTCTGGCTGGAACGATGGATATGCTAGGTATCAGTGAAGCGCAGCAGGGGTTATGGTATGTCATTCTGTCACCACTGGGCGCTTTGATCTTCCTGATCAGCGCTGTGGCGGAATTAGGACGTGCGCCCTTTGACTTAAGTGAAGGCGAATCCGAAGTTGTGGCAGGGTTCCATATCGAATACTCAGGCATGAAGTTCGGCTGGTTTTACGCCGGTGAACTATTGCACGCATTTACTTTCGGTGGCTTTTGGGGCATCCTGTTTTTCGGCGGTTATCATTTCCTTGGCTTGGAAAACTTGGGCCCGTTGGTAGCAGCAGCAATTATGCTCTTTAAAGCCCTTGTAGGATACTGGGTCATTATGTGGATCAAGTACACGCTGATGCGCATCCGTATTGACCATATGATGGCCTTCAACTGGAAATTTCTGGTTCCGCTTTCTCTAGTGGTTTTAATGGTGACAGCTTTGCTCAATACGCTTCTGCGCGAGGCCTCACCCTGGATTTACGTTGGAAGCATGTTCCTGTCGAATGTCTTGATCGCCTGGATCACGGTCGAGATCCTGCGCGGACGCAGCCGGGCTGAACGCGATAAAGTCGAAGGTTCAAGTCAGCCGGTTGTGGAAGCAGCCAAAAATTAGGAGGCAGGAGAAACTATGGAAATTCTCTTTCTGATTACAGCGGTGATTATTTTGGCTACAGCTATGATGGTCGTAACCGCACGCAACCTGGTCCATGCCGCGTTGTGGTTGGTCGCGACCCTGTTCGGGGTGGCAATGTTATATGCCATGCTGAATGCCGGTTTCATGGCGGTGGTGCAGGTGGTTGTATATATCGGTGCGATTGCGATCCTGTTCATTTTCGCGGTCATGTTGACCCGCAGGGAAATGCGCGAGAAAGGCCCCGGTTTGAACAAGAATTGGTGGATCTCAGCATTGATCAGCCTGCTAACATTTGGCGGCCTTGCGTATCTGCTCTCGAACTGGAGCGGTTTCTCGCAAACCCCAGCAGATTTCCCGTCAGAGTTTGATGCGGTAAGTGAGTTGGGGACAGCCTTGATCTCACCGAATGCATTTGTCCTGCCGTTTGAAGTAGCATCCATCTTACTTGTAGCGGCATTAGTCGGCGCGGTTTATATCGCGTACAATCCCCGTTCCGGGGATTCTCAAAAATAGGAGCAGACCATGATCCCACTTTCCTGGTATCTCATTCTCTCCGCCGCGCTTTTCAGCATTGGTTTGTTCGGTGTGTTGGCTCGCAGAAATGCAATTGCCATCCTGCTGGGAGTTGAGTTGATGTTGAACGCGGTAAATATCAACCTGGTGGCATTTTGGCGCTATTTAGATCCCGCCCAGATGACTGGCCAGGTATTTGCCATCATTGTCTTCGCTGTGGCAGCTGCGGAAGTTGCAGTTGGCCTGGCGCTGGTGATCTCGGTATATCGCAACCGCAAGACAGTGATTGCCGACGAACTTGACATGATGAAGTGGTAGGGATTCGTTATGGCAATTGAAACTCTCATTTGGTTAATTCCCCTTCCGCCCATTCTGGCGTTCTTCCTGATTGTCCTGTTCACGAACAAGAATAAGGCCTTAAGCCACACAATAGGTGTTGGTGCGGCGGCTCTTTCGTGGTTGGGCAGCATGGTGGTTTTCTTCCGTGCCATTGGGACAGAACACCTGGGCGAGCACCCCTTTACGTCGGCTATCAACTGGCTGCCAACGGGTGGCACCTGGTTCCGCATTGGCGTGTTGATCGATCCGTTCGGCGCTGCGGTATTGTTCTTCGTGGCCTGGACGATCTTCATGATCTTCCTGTACAGCGTTGGTTATCAAAACTTTGGCCAGCCGAAGGGTGATCACGACAAACCTGGTTTGCCGCCGCACGGCGCAACCGTGACGGACGAACACGGACACAAGCACACAGTCCCATCTGTTGAACCGATGTACTCACGCTTCTTTGCCTTCCTGGGCTTGTTTGCCTTTGGTATGTACACACTGGTGGTTTCGGACAATCTGCTGACTATGTTTGTCGGCTGGGAGATCATGGGTTTGTGCTCATACTTGCTCATCGGTTTCTGGTACGCTAAGAAATCGGCGCGGGATGCGGCCGTCAAGGCCTTCATGACAACCCGTATCGGTGATGTGTTCATGCTGTTGGGTATCTCCTTCCTGTACAGCGCGACCGGCACACTCTCCTTCCGTGCAATCTTCACAGAAGAAGTATTGCATGTGCTAGCTTCAACACCTGCCTTCTTGGGTCTCTCTGCTTCTGGCGCAATCGCTCTGCTGCTATTCATCGGTACTGTTGGTAAGTCTGCTCAGTGGCCGCTACATGTCTGGTTGCCCGACGCAATGGAAGGCCCGACCCCGGTCAGCGCGATGATCCATGCGGCTACGATGGTTTCGGCTGGCGTATATGCGGGCATCCGCATGTTCCCACTCTTGAGCATGGACGCGACCACGATGAGCATTGTGGCTTTCATCGGTGCGTTCACGGCCTTGTTCTCGGCAACCATCGCTGTCGCGCAGAACGACGTCAAGCGCGTACTGGCTTACTCGACCATTTCACAGTTGGGCTTCATGATTGCGGCGCTGGGAATTGGCGCTTATGTAGCGGCTGCTTTTCACCTGATAACACATGCCTTTTTCAAGGCCTTGCTGTTCCTGGGTTCCGGCTCGGTCATCCACGGCATGGAGCATGGTGTACTGCATACTGATAACCATGATATTGACCCACAGGATATGTTCAATATGGGCGGTTTGCGTAAAAAGATGCCCATCACATTCTGGACCTTTCTGATCGGTGGCTTTGCGCTCTCCGGTTTCCCGGTTATCACAGCCGGTTTCTGGTCGAAAGACGAGATCCTGGCGGATGCCTGGGCGCATGGTCATATGGCGGTCTTTATCACGTTGGCTGTAGCGGCCTTCCTGACGGCTTTCTACACCATGCGCCAAATTACCCTGACCTTCCTGGGTAAAGCGCGCACGAAGGAAGCCGAGCACGCTCACGAAACTCCCTGGACGATGACCACCCCGTTGGTAGTGTTGGCTTTTTTTGCAATCACCTACGGTTGGGTGGGTATTCCAGAACACTTCCCTGTTATAGGTGGGCTTGTCCCGAACTGGTTCCATGATTTTGTCGGTCATACGCTGGCACATCCACCTGGAGTGCCAGAATTCAGCTGGATTCCATTACTGACATCTTTGGGCGTGGCGTTGGGTGGTTTGGTTTTCGGCTGGCTGGCGTATCGCAATGTCAAATCGCCTGCGGATGACAAACTGCAAATCCCGGTCTTGAAGAACAAATGGTATTTCGACGAAGCGTATGATTTCTTTTTCGTCAAACCTTCTTATTGGTTCTCGGAAACTTTCGTTTACAAGTGGATGGACAAAGGTGTGATCGACAGCATTTTGCACGCCTTTGGCAAAGTCACCGGCTGGTTAGGCTCTGCGATCCGAAATTACATTGATACTCCCATTATCAACGAATTTATTGGTGATGGAACAGCCCGGGTTGCACAATGGTTCGGTGGTCGCCTGCAGCCTATTCAAACGGGGCGCATTCAGCACTACATGCTGGCCTCGCTGGGTGTTTTAATTGTGGTCGGCAGCTTACTGTTTTATTTGTTGGTGCCATAAGGAGTGAATGATGGATTTCATCAATAACTATCTTCTAAGCTTAATTCTGTTCCTCCCGGCAATTGTGGCGCTGGTTATCTTTTTCCTACCAAAAGAGCAGAACAATCTCATCCGCTGGACAGCATTAGTCGGAAGCCTGTTCCCGTTTGCGCTTTCGCTGGTTTTGTGGTTCTCTTTTGACGCAAACGTGAAAGGGTTTCAATTTGAAGAGCAATACACCTGGTACGAGGCCATAAACTCCAGCCTCCATTTGGGCGTGGACGGTCTCTCACTGACCATGGTCTTGCTGACTACCTTTCTGACGCCGTTGGCGATTCTGGCCTCCTTTAACATCACTGAGCGTGTTAAAGCCTACATGATGCTGTTCTTGTTCCTTGAGATGGGCATGCTGGGCGTATTCTTGTCGCTTGACCTATTGATTTTCTTCGTCTTCTGGGAAATTGGTCTGGTGCCGATGTACTTCCTCATCAACCAGTGGGGGAGCGCCAATCGGGATTACGCATCACTCAAATTTATGATCTATACCATGGGTGGCTCCCTGGGACTTTTGCTGGCCGTTCAACTTCTTGGCGTAGCGTTCGGGACCTATGACTTGCCTAAACTCTATCAACTTTGGCCCGGTGCTGCGTCGCTGCGCAACATCCCGGTTGACTGGTTGGATATCACTACCATAAAGACAATCGCTTTCTGGGCTTTTGCAATCGCCTTTGCGGTCAAAGTACCGCTGTGGCCCTTCCACACCTGGTTGCCGGATGCACATACAGAGGCGCCTACAGCCGGCTCGATGATCCTAGCCGGTGTGCTTTTGAAGCTGGGTGCGTATGGCTTCTTGCGCTTGATCCTACCACTATACCCGGTACAGGCTCAGGCTTTTGCCGGTGTTCTGGCATTCCTGGCAACAGCGGCTATCGTATTCGGCGCCTTCGGATCATATGGCCAGACAGACTTCAAGCGCCTGGTTGCTTACTCATCGGTCAATCATATGGGTTTCGTCGTCCTTGGTATAGCGGCAGCAGCTTTCGCCGCCGGGACTGCAGATGCGAGGATCGCTCTGAATGGCGCCATTCTACAGATGTTCAACCACGGCCTGTCGGCGGCAGGAATGTTTTTCCTGGTAGGTGTGATCTACGAACGCACTCACACTCGAGATTTGAGCAAATTTGGCGGCCTGTTCCCATTGGTGCCTATTTATGGCGGCATTCTGATATTTACCAGTATGGCTTCGCTGGGACTGCCCGGCTTGAACGGCTTTATCTCTGAGTTCCTTGTCGTTCGAGGCTCTTGGCCTATCCTGACTACGTACACAGCCATCAGCATGTTGGGATTGCTTTTCACTGGCGCATACATATTGAAGGGTGTCAGGAGCGTATTGCACGGCCCAATGAACGAGCATTGGTCACACGGCGAACACAAGCTGACCGAAATCAACTTCCGCGAAATCATTGTCATGGCTCCGCTCATGGTTTTGATCCTATGGATTGGCATTTGGCCAGCCTGGATCTTAGACGTGATCAACAAAGCCGTGGTTTCGTTGTTCTAGGAGGCGGATAATGACATTTCCGATCCTTAGCGTAATCGTTTTCACTCCTATCGTTGCCGGGATGCTAATTTTGCTTTTCCCTGCAGAACGTAAGAATGAAGTGCGCGCTACAGCCTTGACCGCAGCGACGTTTGCTCTCTTGCTATCAATTTGGGTGTATTTCACTTACGACTCAAGTGCAGCCGGCTACCAGTTCCAAGAAACATATGACTGGCTCCCAGCCTTAGGCATTGGCTATCACGTTGGTGTGGATGGTATGAGCACCCCGCTCGTGCTATTGACCGGTGTGGTCATGTTCACCGGCGTGCTGATTTCCTGGGGCATTGACGACCGCCCGCGCGAATTTTTTGCCTTTCTGTTTATCCTGGCAAGCGGCGTTTTCGGTGTTTTCGTTTCCCTGGATCTGTTCCAATTGTTCTTCTTTTACGAGATCGCGGTCTTCCCGATGTACCTGCTGATTGCTATCTGGGGTTGGGTCAAGACGCGCGAGTACGCCGCCATGAAACTGACCCTGTACCTGTTCATTGGCTCGGTAGTTTCGTTAGTTGGTGTACTGGCGATGTACTGGACCAGCGGTTTAAACACCTTTGACATGCTCTTAATTGAGAATGCCGGTTTTTCCGAACAGTTCCAGATTATCTGGTTCCTGCCGGTCTTCCTGGGCTTTGCGGTTTTGGGTGGTATCTGGCCCTTCCACAACTGGTCGCCTGATGGCCACGTAGCGGCGCCAACCGCCGTATCCATGTTCCACGCGGGCGTGCTGATGAAGCTAGGTGCCTTCGCAGCTCTGCGGGTTGGGATTATGCTTCTGCCCCAAGGTGCGCTATTCTGGTCTCCGCTGATTATGGCTCTAGCTGGAATTGCGGTCGTTTATGGCGCTTTCATCGCCTTTATGCAGGATGATTTGAAATATATGATCGGTTTCTCGTCTGTTTCGCACATGGGATTGGTGATGCTTGGACTTTCCACACTTAATGCAACTGGCCTTACCGGCGCGGGCGTGCAGATGTTCTCGCACGGTGTGATGACGGCGCTCTTCTTTGCTGTCACCGGTATGATCTACGACCGGGCGCACACACGCCAGATTTCCGAGTTGGGCGGCATGGCAAAAATCATGCCTTTTGCCATGGTTGGCTTCATTATCGGTGGTCTGGTTTCTATGGGTATGCCCGGGTTCTCTGGTTTCGTGGCTGAATTTCCCATCTTCATGGGTGTCTGGCAGGTCAACCCCTGGGTAGCGATTATCGCGAGCATTTCGATCGTCATCACCGCAGCCTACATCATGCGTAATATTCGAGATGTCTTCTTCAGGCCTATGCCTGAAAACCTTGAAGGCCACATCACCGACGTCAATGTTTATGACAAAGTTGCTATCTTTACAGTATGTTTGTTGATGGTCGTGATTGGATTGGTCCCGTCCCTCATGGTTCCAATGGTCCAAACTGGCGTAGAAAATATTTTGCGCTTGCTGGGAGGTATGTAAATGTCTTACACTCCAACGATGTTCCTGTCTATCCTCCCTGAAATACTTATTCTCTTCCTGGGAGTGCTACTGTTGGTTGTGGAGCCTTTCTGGACAGAGGATAAGCGTCGCAATGCTGGCTGGATAACTGCTGGTGGTTTGCTAGCGATTATGGCGGTGAGCCTGTTCATTGCCCGTCCCTCTGAAGCAACGACTGTCTTTGGCGGCGTGCTGCGCTATGATTGGCTGGGTTTCTTTTTCAAGATGATGTTCATCTTCGGCGCAGCTGTAACAGCGCTGTTCATGATGGATCATGAAATTCTCAGCAAGCGCGGCGAGTCTTTCATCTTGCTGTTGACTGCTACACTCGGCATGAACCTCATGGCCGCTTCCGCTGATTTGATCATGCTCTACCTGGCGATTGAAACCACCTCGGTTCCACTCTACGTTTTGGCCGGCTTCATGCTTGCGGATAAAAAGTCCACTGAGGCGGGTTTCAAGTATCTACTTTTTGGTGCCATGACCTCGACCGTTATGTTGTACGGTTTCAGCCTATTGTTTGGTTTTTCCGGTACGACTGACCTGTACAAAATTGCTTCCATGACGGTAGCAGGCCAATTGCCCTTGGGCGTTGCGCTGGGGATGGTGGTTCTCATCGTGGTGGGATTGGGATTCAAAGTCTCGATCGTCCCTTTCCACTTCTGGGCCCCCGACGTCTACACCGGATCACCGACTCCCGTAGCTGGTTTTCTGTCCACAGCTTCAAAGGCAGCTGGATTCGCCGTCATTTTGCGTCTTTTCATGACCGCGTTTGAAGGAACAGATATTACGACCTTGTCCTATTCTTGGGCATCGATCTTGGCGGTTTTGGCAACACTCACAATGACATTGGGGAACCTGGTTGCGCTAAAGCAAACCAATATCAAACGCCTGCTGGCGTACTCTTCGATCGCGCACGCGGGCTACGCCATGATTGGTGTAGTAGCTCTTACTTCGGAGAATAGTGAATTTGCTGAATTGGGTGTCACTAGCGTGGTGTTCTACCTTCTGGCTTATATCCTGACCAACCTGGCAGCTTTCGGTATTGTGATGGCTTTTGAACGCGTGACCGGTTCTGACGAAATCAAAGATTATGCTGGTCTGAGCCGCCGTTCGCCTGGCTTGGGGATCGCGATGCTGGTAGCCTTTCTCTCGTTGACTGGGATGCCGCCCTTCGGTGGATTCGTAGCCAAGGTATTTGTCTTTGCTGCTGCGGTGCAGGTCAATATGGTTTGGCTGGCGGTTGTTGGCATTCTCAATTCCATTGTAGGCGTGTACTACTACATGAACGTTTTAAAGGTGGTCTATCTGTATCGCATGGACGGTGAGAACGAAGAAGAACATCCCATCCCGCTACCACCTGCGTATGCAATTGGCCTTGTAGTAGTTACGGTCGGCACCATATTAGTTGGAACGGTATTTGCTCCGTGGTTCGGGTTTTCTGGCGCGGCTGCACTAAATTTGTTCTAATAAAGTGTTCGTGATATAATCCGCAACCGATGAGCCAGCCGGAAAATCGCTCAAGCAACCAATTCAACACCATTCTTGCAACGGTTGTTGGGCAGGTGGGCTGTCTCACCCCAGTGATCATTCTAGGTGCCCTTTTTGCAGGATTGTGGCTTGATCGTCAGTTTGAGACAAAGCCACTTTTTACTATCTTGTTAATTGTCGGTAGCGCTCCGGTTTCGATATACGTTCTCTATCGGATCGTACGGATGGCAACTGCAAAGTTAAAGACTGGTAACCAAGTAAATAAATCTGAGGAGGAAGTGAATCGTGAGTGAAGATAAACCCAAAAAACGCGTTTGGGCGCGCTGGGTGGTTTTGGCAGCAATTTTGCTTGGGCTGTACCTGTTTACCGGTTTCTTTGGAATTGGCCAGAGTATCAAGCCCCTTATGCCAGAAGTGTTTCTGCCCGGCGAAAAATTGAGTGAAGAGCCATTATTTGGCATTCCTGGTTTATTTCTGACCAACACTTTCGTAGGCCTGATTGGCGCTGACCTGGTTGTTTTGTTGATCGCTTTTGGCGTTTATCGGGGTGTAAGAAGCGGAAAAATGGTATTAACCGGTGTTAGCGGCGCAGTTGAAGCCCTGCTCGAAGCCTTGCACGGTATCACTGAGGGTACCGCTGGCAAGTGGACGAAACAGATCTTCCCTTGGTTTGCGACTATTACTCTGCTGGTGTTGGCGGCAAACTGGTTGGGCTTGCTGCCCGGCGTGGAAACAATTGGCTTGATCCACGAAGGCCATGGAGAATACGCTGTACGTGACCTGGGTTACATCGGTGGGGTGAAAATTCAAACCATCTGGGATGGACCTGTTGAAGCAAACAGCCCACATGTTGAAGAAGCTGCTGCTGATACACATGCTGAAGAATCTGGCGCAAACGCAGAAGGAGAGCATCATGGTGCAGCTGTTGTGCCATTCTTCCGCCCTGTATCTACCGATTTGAACTTCACTTTTGCCCTTGCCCTGGTTGCTGTTGTGATGGTCCAGGTTATTGGGTTCAGGTCGCAGGGAACGGGATATCTAACCAAATTCTGGAATGTCAAACACTTTTTCAGTAAGCCTATCTTCGGTTTCATAGACTGGGGGGTAGGATTGCTTGAAATCGTCTCAGAATTTTCGAAGGTGCTTTCATTTGCCTTTCGTCTCTTTGGCAATCTATTCGCAGGCGCAGTCTTGATATTCGTGATGGGCTCTTTGGTGCCTATCTTCGCGCCTGCTATGTTCTACATGCTTGAGTTTTTTGTTGGCATGATTCAGGCCATCGTGTTCGGTATGCTGACCATGACCTTCATGGCGCAGGCCACCCAGGGGCATGGCGATCACGACGAGGCTCACGCGTAAATTTCGGGCGGTGCTTAACGCCCGGGAAACACACCATTTTTAGTGGCGGTTCCCCCGCCCGAAACTATCTGGAGGTTTTTGTATGGAACTCGAAGCTGCTCAAATCCTTGGTAAATTGATTGGCGCTGGTTTGGCCATGATCGGTGCCATTGGCGCAGGTGCTGGCATCGGTATCGTTACCGGTGGTGCAGTGCAGGCTATGGGTCGTAACCCGGATGCCACTGGTACTATCCAGACCAACATGATCCTAGGAATCGCCTTTGCTGAAGCCGTCGCGATCTACTGTCTGGTTGTCGCGCTTCTGATTTTGTTCGTATTCTAAAAAGGAGGGTACGTTGGAAGCATTAGGTATTAACTTACCCTTTTTACTGGTCCAGATCGTCAACCTGCTGATTGTCTATACTGTTGTTGCAAAGTGGGTTGTAGGACCGATTGGCGGGTTGCTAGAAAAAAGACGCGAGTCTATTGCTCAGGGTCTTGAAGATGCCCGTGTGGCGGCAGAAGCACGCGCCAACGCTGAAAAAGAAGCCGAGAAGATCATCGCTGAGGCGCAGGCCGAAGCCAGCAAAGTTGTCCGTGAAGCTAATGAGCGCGCCCAGGGCGTTGCCAAAGAAGTCAAATCCGAAGCTGAAGCTGAAGCTGCCAAGGCGCGCGAAGCTGCTCTAGCTGAAACTGAAGTTGAACGCGAACGTATTCTTGGAGATCTGCGCGGTCAGGTGGCTGCACTATCCATTTCTGCAACTCAGAAGCTGGTAGGCGAAGCTCTAGACGAGAAACGTCAGCGGGCATTGCTAGATGAATTTTTCTCAGGTGTTAAATCTGGAAAAGTTATTGTTTTGGGTGATGCCAATTTCAAAGGCGAAGCCGCAGAAGTTACCAGTGCCTTGCCATTGACCAGCAAAGAGCAAACTACCGTGAAAAAAGACGTACTGGCAAAAGTCGGCGCACAGGCAGTAGCCTTCCGGGTTGATCCATCCATTATGGGTGGTCTGGTTATCAAGGTCGGTGATAAAGTATTGGATGGCTCCGTGGCTGGCAAGCTTGAAGGCTTACGCCAAAACTTGAAATAACCAAATTTAGTAATTTAGTAAATATTTGACCTGGCAGGTTTCCCCCTTCGCGGGCTACGTAAAACCTGTCAGGTCTTTGTTTTCCAGATTTTTAATATTATTCTGAACTTGTAATTGGGGGAAGATCTATATAATTCAAGGATTCAGATTAAATATTTACGCCTCACGCTGAATGTGGTACAACCTTTCCATGCAAAATGTAAAATTATCAACACTTTTTGCTGACTTTCCATTTGCATTCACTCCCGAAAATTTTGATGATTTCGCTGTGACAGGTATTGCTATTGATAGTCGGGCAGTTCAATCCGGGAATTTATTTGTTGCCTTACTTGGTGGTACCCTGGATGGGCACGATTACATCCAAAAGGCCATCGATGAGGGAGCGGTTGCTGTTGTCGGACAGAAGGAACTGCCTGAATTGCCCGTTCCCTACATTCGCGTTGAAGATTCGCGTCGATCTCTGAGCTATCTGGCTGCGGGGTTTTACGATTGGCCGGGTCGCAAGCTGACGGTGATCGGCGTGACCGGCACGGATGGCAAAACCACCACCTGCAACCTGATCTATCGCATTCTTGTGGAAGCCGGTCTAGAGGCTGGGATGATATCTACGGTCAACGCAGTTATCGGAGATGAGGTACTAGATACCGGTTTCCACGTCACCACACCGGACGCGCATGACGTGCAGGCTTATTTGGGCAAAATGGTCGAGGCTGGTTTGACCCATGTCGTGCTGGAGACTACCTCTCATGGTTGGGCGCAGCATCGGGTAGACGCCTGTGAGTTCGATATTGGTGTGGTTACTAATATCACGCACGAACATTTTGATGAGCATGGTTCATATGAGAATTATCGCGCTGCAAAGGCGCGCTTGTTCAGTAGTCTCGAAAGAACAGGAATGAAGTCCCATGGCAATCCGCGCCTGGCGATTATCAATCGTGATGACCAATCATTTGATTTCCTGGTTGAATTTGTAAAAGTCAATAAAATTGTGTATAGTTTAGACCAGACAATAAATGTATATGCCGACGAAATCGGATATAGACCAAATGGGATGCATTTTAATGCAAAGAGCAAGGGCTTTCGCGTAGCCATTAATGTAAATTTGTTAGGCCAATACAACATCTCAAATTGTCTTGCAGCATTAAGTGCAGCTGTGTATGGATTGGATATTGCACCTGAGATCGCTGCTAAAGGAATTGCCAGTTTACCTGGGATTCCGGGTCGAATGGAAAAAATTGACCTGGGGCAAGACTTTACCGCCATTGTGGATTTTGCACACACGCCGAATGCTCTCAAGGTTGCTTTGGAAGCAGCACGTCAGATGACGGAGGGGCGGGTAATCGCTGTTTTTGGTTCGGCAGGCTTACGCGATAAAGAAAAACGCCGTATCATGGCAGAAATTTCTGCAGAGTTGGCTGATCTTTCTGTATTGACAGCCGAAGACCCCAGGACTGAATCCTTGGATGGGATACTCGAGGAAATGGCAGCCGGCGCGAAGTCTAAGGGCGGAAGCGAAGGGGAGACGTTTTGGCGGGTTCCGGACCGGGGTGAAGCCATCAAATTCGCCCTGCAATTGGCGCACACGGGAGATATTGTCCTGTCGTGTGGAAAAGGGCACGAACAATCCATGTGCTTTGGGGAGGTGGAACATCTCTGGGATGATCGCACTGCCATGCGTGCTGCCTTGGCAGAATTCATGAATGTGGATGGACCTGAGATGCCTTACTTACCTACGCAGGATACACCGGAAGAGGAATGGCTGACATGGAAGTAAATCCTGTTGTGCTAGCTGGCAAATATGTGCGTCTAGAAACGATGGTGGAAGCACACATTCCAGATTTGGCTGCGATAGGCTTAGAGGAAAGTATTTGGAAAAATATGCTGTATGGAAAGATTCGTACGGAGGAAGATATTGGGAATTGGGTGCGAGAAATTCTCTCGAGACCAGACTTACCGTTCACTGTAGTTCATCTGGATTCCGGGCGCGTAGCTGGGGCGACGCGCTATTTAAACAGCGCTCTTGAACATCGTGGTCTGGAAATCGGCGGCACCTGGTATGGGTTGGAGTTTCAACGCACTGCTGTCAATACCGAGTGCAAGTATCTGTTGCTGGAACATGCCTTTGAAACCTTGAGATGCATCCGTGTGCAATTCAAAACTGATAAGCGCAATTTGCGCTCCCAACGTGCCATTGAGCGACTTGGTGCAAAGCGAGAAGGAGTACTGCGGAATCATATGGTTTTACCGGATGGAAGATACCGCGATTCGGTCTTTTACAGTATTCTAGATAGTGAATGGACAAAAGTAAAAGAGCGTTTAGGAAAAATGTTGAAATGAAATTTTATTTTGAACGCAAATAAAAAAAAAGCGGACGATATTTTCGTCCGCTTTTTTTAACATTTTATACAGTTGCCTGATCATGTGTATCTAATGGATTTCGGCGCGCCATCCAGAAGGCGAAGGCGAAACCGGTTGCCAACATCCATATAGCGTACAAGCCCGGAATGACGGCCATATCATTGTTTTTTAAGATGGATATTGCAACTGTGATTGTTAATGTCGCGTTTTGCAATCCAGTTTCAATAGAGATAGTTGTAGCCTGAATTCTATTTATTCCGGCCAGTTTTGCCACATAATACCCTACTGCCAACGATGAAAGATTTAAGAGAATGAAAGCGGGAGCAAAGCGTGGTCCGTCGACGAGGATGGCATCCCAGTTTTCGACAACAAGGGCAATAATAACCAGGAAGAGAAATAGGGTCGCAAAAAATCTAGTACCACGCTTGCTTTTTTCTGCAAATGCAGGCTTCCAGCTACGGATCCCCATTCCGATCAAAACTGGAACAATGGTTATCGCAGCAACTTGAATCATCGTATCTGCAATAGGGAAATCAATGAGTTGTGCTCCACTTCCGAAAACTGAAAAGGCGATGCTCAACAAAAATGGGATTGTCAACCAGGTTAACAAGTTTGAGATTGCCGTTAAGGTAACCGAGAGTGCGCGGTCTGCATCCGCGGCGTGAACGATAAGGTTCGAGGTCGAACCTCCAGGTGAAGCAGCTAACAAAACGATGCTGATAGCATATATTGGCGCCAGTGAGAAGATTCCTGCAACCGCAAATCCAAGCAGCGGAAGCAGGATAAGTTGACAAAGCAAACCTATCAACACCTGCTTGCGTTGGGTGAGTACTCGCTTGAAATCCGCTAATGTGAGAGTCATACCCAGGGTAATCATTATGATAATGATTGCTAGGGGAAGCACTACACTTGAAAGTACACTTTCTTGCATGTTCCATCTCCTTTTGAATAATGTTGAAAGTGGAGTTTATTAACCCCATCATATTTTGAACCCCCAAAATGCCGATAAGTGTCGGAATCCTAACTTTGGCAAATCAATAAAACTTTCATCTTTCAATGGAAACTCTATTAATATCCAATTATCTTACCCTTTCAAGTGATTCGCTCCGTGTTCGTCCTTTTTCCTCCCTGCTGTGTTTTGATAGCAGTAGCAATCCAAACGAAGATGACAGACCAGCGACCAACCCACCTACCCAGGTTGCTCTTGGGTGAATTGTATCGCTTAACGAACCACCCAATACTGGCCCGGTTCCAGCTGCAAACCGTTGTACGAGATTGAAGATACTCATATAACGCCCGCGCATATCAGCCGGAGCGACATTGGCAACATAAGTGCTGGATGTTGGGGCAAAAATCAACTCGCCGATCGTCATAATAATCATACTTAGCCAAAAACCCCAAAAATAATTGCTTATGGCGACAATTCCGGTACCTATCCCATAAAAAAATAAACCCAAGGCCATCATACGAATAGGGTTATAACGTTTGGTTATTTTTGTCATACCCATCTGAAATAGAACAACCATCAATGCGTTTGTGGCAGGGATGAGGCCGTATTGATTTTCGGGTATTTTGAATTGCTGAGAAGTGTAGACAGGTAAAAGATTCCACATTAATGAGGCAGCGATCCAACCGATAGCAATCACTGCGACAATAGCCAGATAATGCTTGTCTTGAAACACTTGCTGGTAGCCACCATTAGCCTTGATTTTGTTATTATTTGGGGTGACAGACTCCAGGGATGGAAGTGTTTCCTGAGCAAAGAGTAGGAGTAGTAATCCGTAAAATAGCATCCCGCCAGCTGCAAACCTGAATGTTAGCGTGTACGAAATGACAACCAGGGATCCACCGATTACTGGACCCATTGCCATCCCCAGATTATTGCTCCAGCGAACCAGAGCATAAGCTTCAACGCGTTGTTCAGGTTTGACTAAGTCAGCCAACATCGCATCTGCCCCAACTCGATAAACTGGATTGGCTATTCCGCTCAACGCCATAAGGCCGGCAAAAGCCAGGTATGAATTAGCCTGTGCCATTAACGAATACATGGTCGCATGGATAAACAAGGCAAAAATCATGATCCATTTGCGACCGATACGATCAATCAACGGTCCGGCTATAAGGGAGGCACAGATTCCAGTGATGGCATTGATGGTCATTAAGGTTGCGACTTGTGTAAGGGGCAACTCTAATCGTTTGCTGACGAAGATCAGCAGAAATGGCCAGACCATGCTGACGCCAAATGTAGCCAGAAAACGCCCGAAAAAGATCAACCAAAACTGACGTGGATATTCCCGTAATTTTTCTATGAATTTTGCCATGTCAATTAATTGAAAATAGGGAACGGATATTTAACCGTTCCCTGATTAGGATTTATTGTCTGTAAATAGGGTCTAAAACCCCTGCCTTTCAGGCAGGCCGTT
>CAZCPP010000026.1:0-21062 GCA_964500655.1 uncultured Anaerolineaceae bacterium
TCTTCTCAACCTGATCAAACATCAGGCTTCATTCATTTGTCTAAATGTGAGTTATTACTGACTCTCAATGGCTTCTCACCCATCCGCGTTCCTCGCTCTGGCCAGGATTACCTGCCGACCGGCGACTGGACCGCGGCCGGGGAGTGGGCCATCCCTCTGCCTGAAACCGTCCTGATGAATCCCGGTGACAAGCTTCCACTGGAGGTTCGGGGGAGCGGCTACACAACCAAGGGACCAAAGGATTTGAGAGGTTTTAATAACACCCACTCTTACGAATCGCTGGTTGCCCCAGAAGCCCGTAAAACGCTCATTCAGGGACCGAGTCAGGATGCCGAGTTCGATCTAAGCTATCGTATCTGGCTGAACGAGTGGCAGTGGGGTGGAAAAATTTCCAACCCTGCTTTGCCCGCTCCCACCAACATGCAGGTGAACACTTCCGATCCATTCCAACACAGCCTCAAATGGGATTATGATTCCAAGGCCAAACCCCTCATCGATGGGTTCATCGTCTATGCCAAATACAGTTGCCCTGCGGGACCCCAGGAGCACCATCACGTCATCACAAAGAATGTGGTCAGCAACCAGCCTGTAGACCAGAAGCTCGGGATCAAAACGGTTAAGCAGCCTACAGGATGTACCTGTATCTACCAGGCCAGCGCCTTCAACAACACCGGTGAATCCAAGTTGAGCGACCCGACAAGCGGCGAGTGCAAAACTGGTGCCCCGGAAAAACAAATTCAAGTAACCTTTGAAACCCTGCAGATCGTCCAGGATAAATCCGCACAATACCACTATGTTGATCAGGCAAGTAACATTCATCTTTTTGCAGGCACGTTTTCACGCTCTTCCCGCATAACTACTTTGAATGAGGGTGTAACTTACTTTCTCGAGAAAATGGGTTACTTTAAACCAAGCTTCAATAACCGCTTTCTAATTCCTACTCCTGCCAGGCCTCACTCTGGTGATAAGGCTGTCTATAGCGTTCCTTACGGTTTCTACGTTGGAGATTCAATATGTGACAAAGCCCAGAAGGTCTTCAAGATAGACCAGACCTTTGCTACCACAGGAGATAAGTTGCCATTCACGCTTACCTCTAGCTGTGGAACAGGTTGTACCTGTAAAGTAAACGGATGGATCAACGCGCTGCCTGCCGGTAAAACCAAGGCAGATAAGGATATCGGAGAAAGCTGTTCGAACGATTCGGAATGCGATCCCGGAATTTGCAAGTCCAACCGCTGCGTTCCTAAATCAAAGGGTTGGGATGGTGCCAAATGTATTTCCAACGATCAATGTACCAGCGGAATCTGCCAATGCTTCTACGGAAACGTCTATGGCGCCGGTCAGCATACCTTTCCCTGCCCTCCGGCAGCGGTATTGAACGAGAAAATGCTGGGTACCTGCGTTGGTCCTACGAATGAAAAACTTGCAAATGGAAGCCAATGCTCCAAGAAATCAGAATGTGCCAGCGATAATTGTTACAAAGGTCTTTGCGCCCCCAAGGACGGTCTTGGGCGACTCGGTGACTACTGCCATCACAATGACCATTGTTTCAACAATTACTGCAAATGCCCTAACGGGTATGACGGCGATTTATGCAAGGGATACCATGGCTTTTCTCCTAAACCCGGACGGCACGGTACCTGCGGGGAAAGACGGGGCGAGGTGCACGGAGGCTTCTGCCGGGAGGATTACGAGTGCCTGTCGGGCTACTGTGCCCAGAACAAATGCGCGCCTGTCGATTGGACCGGCCTGGTAGGTGAATATTGCCACCACGACGCTCACTGTTACAGCGAAACATGCAATTGCCCGGATAACAAGAAAGATAATAGCGGATTATTGTGGCATGAAATGTGTACTGAACATAAGACGTTCTCCCCCTCAAAGGGAGGTAAGTGTGACGATTAATAAGGAAGAGATAATGAACACACATCACTACCCGACAAGATCTCCAATTAAAGCTGCTGTACAAGTCCTGCTGGTGCTGCTGGCGCTCTTTATGAGCAGCTGCACAGGGGGTAGCGCGCCCAGCCTCGACTCATCCGCCCAGGCCTGGGTCGAATATCCTTTTGAGGGTTCCACCCTGCCAACAATGGACTCAATTACCCTGATCGTCTACGCGGCCGACCCGGTTGGTATCAATTACATCGATATAAAGATCAACGGGCAGTCTCTACCAGCCTACGCGCCTTCCCCCATAACACAGGATGGCAGCCCGCGCCTGGTACGCATCGACCTTCCCTGGCAGCCACCGGCTGAAGGTGAATATGTCCTCGAAGCAATCGGTGTGAATACAGCCGGAGGTAGCGGTGGCACAAGCTCGACCCGCTTCTGCGTGGTTACCTGCGAACCAGAGACGACCACAATCTCCACACCGACACCCACACCGGCCTTCACAGACACGCCCCTGCCCTTCATCACTCTGCCGCCGGGTGAACCAACCTACACACCAACCTGGACACCTCCCGCCGACACCGCTGAGGAGATCGTGGTTGAATTCTACGCCAGCCCGCCTTATGTAGACGCCGGCAATTGCAGCACCTTGCATTGGGAAGTGACAGGTAGCCAGACTGTCTACCTGAATAGCGCCTCCGTTTATACAATTGGAAGCGAGGAACACTGTCCTTGCGAAACCGAATCTAATAATCTCCAAGTGGTCAAACCAGGTGGTTCAACGGATGATCATTGGGTTACCATTGATGTTTATGGAAATTGTTCAACACCAGCAACCGATCCTCCGCCTACTGATCCACCTGTTCCTTCTGATACAACCGGTCCAACTATTAATGCCGTTTATACATTCTGGCAGAGTTGTGACCTTTATGGTCAGGCTGACATTTCCGATCCCTCGGGCGTGGCCTGGGCGGAATTCTGGTTCGACTTAAATGGCCAGGGCTGGGCCTGGATACAAATGAACGAATCCGGCGGTCTGTGGACTAGCCAAGTTGGCATTTCAGTCAGTGACGGCATCAGCACGCCTAGTGGATCACTAGTATATAAGGTCCGTACACTCGACACATTGCACAATGAGAGCTGGTCAGGCGAGACTACGTTTCCATACACCGGATGTGGGGGATTGCAATAGCGCATCAGCTCTCCCGTTATGGAAACTGCGAGTAACTATCGCCAACAAAGCGACAGTTACTCGCAAATCTTCAAGTGTATACCGATCAATACCGTACGGAGACAATGGAGGCACATAAAATGAACAAACCGCATCAGGTTGTTTACATATTGGTCATGATGCTGTTTACTAGCCTAGCATGTATAACTAGCAATTTTGCACAACAAACAGTACCAAACAGTGCAACTGTAGTCGCCATGACGCTTACTGCAATTTCAATTCAGAATCCGCAGGCGGCTCCCAATAATCAACCCGCTCAACCTCAACCGATAAACCCTCCTCCCACAAGCACGACGCAGATCGACACTCCTGCCTCGGCCCCAACACCTGCGACTGTACCATGTGACCGCGCAACCTTTGTCAACGAAACAATCCCGGATAGTACAAAGGTGTCTCCCGGTCAATCTTTTACAAAATCCTGGACCCTAAAAAACAATGGTTCCTGTTCTTGGGTTGAAGGCTATACTTTGATTTTCGATTACGGTGATTCCATGGGAGCGTTGCCTGTCTCCCCCCTGACAGCCGCTACGATCGCTCCCAACCAAGATGTAGAAGTGGCTACCACCCTGACTGCGCCAAATCAACCCGGTACCTATCAAGGATACTTCATGCTCAAAAACACTAGTGGAGCCAAGTTTGGTTTAGGTGACAATGCCGATACAGCCTTTTGGGTCAAGATCGTGGTTGAAAGCGCCCCTTCAGCTACAGACGAAGCAGCCATCAAGCAAGCTTTGCTAGCAAAGGTCGGTTGGCCCGAATCTGAACTGGAATTTAGTATCAGCCAGAATACAGGTCAAATTGCACAGGGCTCCCTAAAAAATATCAACGAAATTGGGGGAGCGGCCTGGTTCGCAGGGAAGAACAGCCCCGATCAATGGGAGATTGCTTACATTGGTCACGGCATCCCATACTGCAGTGAAATTCAGGATTTCAACTTCCCAACAAATTGGATCTCGCATTGCGTAGACGCTTCCGACAATACGATTGAACGATGATGCGAGTCAATTGGTTTGCTCAATCTTGGAGATAATCATGCACCTCTCCTGCAAGTGTGAAAATATCTGTCCTGCCTCTCCCCGAGATCCTGAACACGGGTTCAAAGGTATTCCAGGAGGGTGAAAGCTTCGATTTCGTTACAGGCACCTGTGGAGACCTCGTGGGTGGAGATTTATACATCCAATACTCATTACGGAGAGATAACAGATATTCTCATTAAAAAGGACACCATCCAAACCATTGTGGCCGTCCCCACACTCAACAGTTTTACTAATTTGGAAGTACCTTTGGAATAGTGGGGCTTGTACCTTTACAAGCGTCACCAGAAACCAGGAGATTACATCCTATTTATGGTGACAGGCGTAGTCGAGGGTTCGGTTTCATTTGACTACGTTGTTTTCAATCTGACAGATTGAAAACAGAACGCGTCTCAGTGAGCCGATGCCTGATTCTGTTCCCCATATCTTTTATATTGAATAAAAAGGGTATTCTCACATTAAAATAGACATAGAATTAGGAACTGCATATGAAAAATAAAGAGTTCAGGAAAACGATCGCAACTTCCGTATTAATCTTTGCGGTAAGCTTTTTTGTTTTGATTCTTATATCCATTTTTTGGAAAGACCAAAATCTCGAATCTATTTCAACGGCTGTCGGTGCCGCAGCTGTCTTCGGCGCAGCTTATATCGCATACCAGGAACTGTCTGAAGTGGCTAACACCCGTTACATGGACATAGCTGATCGCTTGTTTGGAGAATTAAATTCACACGAAAACATTGAGGCCCGTAAACGTATCTTTCAAAATCTAAAACCCGACCCTGAGCAAGGCATGAAGAGACTAAGAAAAGAAGATCGCGATGCTATAAAGAAGGTTCTCAATTCGCTAGATCGGGTAGCATTTTTGACCCGCAAAGGCTGGATTCCCGATAATATTATCATGCCCTGGATGCACCCCATGATCGCCAAATCCTGGGGAAAACTGGAGCCGTATGTGCTTTACGAGCGCGAACGCCGAAATGAACCCTATTACTATGAGCACGCGGGTGAGCTTGCGGAACGGTGTAAAAAGTGGCGCTCAAAGCATTTAGCTGAGACAGATACAAAATGGGTAGATAATGCTTTATAACCAAATCTCTGATTTACTTAAATCTTAATAGCCCTTGGAGAAATTAGAAATCCAAGGGCTTCTACTCAAACTCAAGCAATAAAGCTAGTCTGCCAGGTCGCTGACATCATCATCATCCGCTTCCCCGCCTAGGTAATCTTCTAAATCAGGTTGGGTGATAACTGGTTGCACAAACTTGTCCACGTACTTACTAGTTCCAGCCACCCCCATCAGATCAAACAGGCTGTCAAATTGCTTTTCCCAGGCTGCACTCAGTTTTTCCTTTTCGCCATCTGGTAGTGCGTACATCTGCGCCTTAAAAGGTCCCATCGCATACTTACGGGTTTTGTAATAAAACTGTTCATCACTCATGTCAGGCTTGCGTGCAGCGGCCTGGTTTTCGTCCAACCATGCGTACATTTTCGCGCGCAAATCAGTGGGGGCCAAGTCGTAAAACATGTTCATAAAATTAGTTGCCAAATGCACTTCAATCGCCTCGTACTCCACAAATCGGTTGAATAAATCTTCCGGTAAAGTCGAGGCACCGTGTTGGACTGTGCCACCGAGGCCATAGTCATTCCGAGAAACGATGCTCAGGTTTTTGAGGGTTTCAAAATCGATTGCCACTTCAGCTATTGAACCGTCAGCCAGCACCGTGCCACCATGCGATGTTCCCGTCTGGATGCTGATCTTGCTCGGGCCGGGTTTTTCAGGCACAAGGTGCGTAAATTCTTTTTGATAGCCTGCCATGAAAGCACGCAGTTCTTCTTCGGTGGTATTTGTCGTACCTACTTCGCCAATCTCTCCACCAATGGAAGTGACAATACCAGCCGGCTCGTTCTGGCGCAAAAAAGCACCCAACTCTGCAGACAATTGGTAATTAATGGTTTGCTGCTCGGGTACTGTCGGCTTGCTTAAGTCTACAAGTGTGGATGTGTCAATATCGATATTAAAGAAACCTGCCTTGAGCGCTTCGGCGGTCAAATCTTTAATGGCTTTGATCTCAGCTTCCGGGTCGCTGGCATAGCGTGCTGCTGAGGCTTGAAAGTGGTCACCTTGTAAGAAAACTGGGCCTTTCCAGCCTTCTGCGATAGCTGCCGCTAGCACGTTCGTTGCGTATTCTGCCGGCCGTTGGGCCGTGTATCCGATTTCAGAACGGGCAATCTCAAAGATAAATGCCCCCCCATCGATCCTTTTCGCAGCACGGAACATAGCGCGCGCAGCCACATAGGATAATGCTCTTAGGTTAAAGGCCGGGGTAGCCCATGTGATGGGCGCATCCCCTCGTCCGCGTGCCAGATACAGTTCGTGAATAGAAGCGGGTACGATACCCAATTCCAGCGCGGCTGCACGGACAATATACCGGGCCCAACCCTGAGCTTTCCCTGATTCGAGGGCAGATATTTCTACTAGCTTTTCAATCCTTGATCGTAGTTTGGCCGCATCCGTCACTTTTACAGTTGTCCCCTCTACATCCAAACTTTCATCCATTAAATCTAAAATATTTTTTACTTCCATAAATGCTCTCCTTGAAATCATTTAGGTAAGCTTGCTTTCTTGATTATAACCACAAACTCAGGCTATAATGAACGAGGTAATTTCATGGATTTCTCGTATATGGAAGCAGGAGGTACACATGAGCGATTTATTTGATAAGATCACCGACCAGCAAGATATTTTCAAGAAACTCGGAAGCATCATCCCAGGCTTTAACGGATATATCGAACGCCAGAATCGCCGCGCCGCGGATAAACTCCTGCGGGAATCGGTGTCGGCACGTTTCGAAGAACTTTGGACTCGCACATCCAACCTTCAGACCAACATGGTCAGCGAGGGTATGATTGCCTTGATGGACGATATGGAACAAGCAGCCATAAAATTACGTACTTTCGCCGATAAAATCAAAACCGCAAGCTATGGCTATTCTGGCTTCTTCGATGCAGTCAAAATAAATGAAGAGGAACTGGCACAACTATACCAGTTTGACCTAGCCTTCTACGCTGTGGCCGAGCAGATCGACAGTGCATTAGATAACGTTGAAGCGAGCATAGGGGATGAAGACGGCCTGAAGGCTGCAATTCGTCACCTGATTAGCTTGGCACGTGAAGCGGTGACTACTTTTGAAAAACGTTACGAGATAATCAACGGTAGCGAACAATAAACGTAACATTCTTATCAACAGGCGGGTATATCCCGTCTGTCTCTTTATAAGGAAAGCCTATGTGGCATGATTACTTCAACGCGGCCACCACAGAAGAGGCGATCCGCCTTCTGGGCGAGCAGGGGGATAAAGCTCGAATCGTGGCTGGCGCTACAGATTTAATCCTGGAACTCGAACGCGGTGTACGCAGGAATATTAATACACTAATCGACATCACTCGCATTCCCGATCTTGATCAAATCACGCTGGGCGATGACGATATTATTCACTTGGGCCCATTGGTTACACATAATCACTGTGTAGCATCTAAACATATCCGTGAACGTGCTTTCCCACTGGCCCGTGCTGCCTGGGAGGTAGGCGCTCCGCAGATCCGAAATCGCGGCACGGTAGCGGGGAACTTGATCACCGCCAGCCCAGCCAACGACACCATCACGCCCTTGATGGCATTAGGGGCCTGGGTAGTACTAGCTTCGCCTCGCGGTGAACGCAAAGTAAAGCTGGAGGATTTCTACACCGGTGTACGTAAGACAGTGATGGAAGCAGATGAGATGCTGGTGGATATCGCTTTTCCAGCTTTGAAGAAGAGACAGATGGGCACCTTCATAAAACTGGCTTTACGCCGTGCGCAGGCGATTTCAGTGATCAACGTTGCGGTCGTGCTGGAATTGAAAGCTGCTACCGTGACATCGGCTTCTATCACCCTAGGAGCGGTTGCCCCAACCATTATCCATGCTGACGAGGCAGAAAAATATTTACAAGGTAAAAAGTTAACTGAAGAAACGATCGCAAAAACCGCAAGGCTAGCTTTAGAAGCATCCAGCCCAATCGATGACATCCGAGGTTCAGCGGCTTACCGTCGTGAGATGGTACGCGTGTGTACCATGCGCGGGCTGCGATCATTGCGTGATGGCGAGCAGCAGATTACAGTCCCGGCTGAACCGGTACTACTATGGGGTAAAAATCCGGCAGATATCAAACAAATAACTTCAGCTCAAGCGTTCCCAGGGAATCCGATCAAAACCACGATCAACGAGACAAGGTACACTTTCACTAGCGGCCATGAGAAGACTCTTTTGCGATTATTACGCGAAGAAGGCCAGCTTATCGGCACTAAAGAAGGTTGTGCAGAAGGTGAATGTGGCGCCTGCACTGTCTTCCTAGACGGCAGAGCCGTTATGGCCTGCCTGGTCCCAGCGCCACGCGCACATGGCGCTGAAATCGTGACTGTGGAAGGTCTTGCAGTTGATGGAAAATTGCATCCCGTACAACAGGCATTCATCGATGATGGCGCTGTTCAGTGCGGATATTGCATTCCCGGCTTTCTAATGTCGGGAGCCAAATTGTTGGAAGAACGCCCCAGCCCTACAAAAAATGAAATAGAGCAAGCCATCACTGGTAATTTGTGCCGTTGCACAGGATATTACAAAATCGTACAAGCTATCGAAGACGCCAGCAAGCCCAAGGCTTAATATGGAGGTATATTATGGGAAGACAAAGAACAACATTACCTGAGCAATCTTTAGCCGATCGCAAACCCCGCCCAATCTGGCGTGGAATTGGATGTTTATTAATAATTCTCGTACCGGTTTTATCGTATGCTGCCGCAGTAGAATCAATGCCCTTCTTTTTTAACCGCGGTCTGGTTCCAAGCGATTTATTGATTACTCCGAATGTTCCAAGTTGGCTTTGGACCGGTATTCCAGTTCTGGCCCAAATCATTCATTTTTTTATTGGAAGATATGCACTCCCTGCCTATTTGTTACTAACTTTCGTGTACATTCTGGCAATTGGCGGATTCTTCTCAATGCTATACGCACTGATGTACAGGATATCTGGTCCATCCCGTTATGGTCCAATGGATGCGCCGCCTCCAAAAATCAAAGTCAAAAAATATAAACGCTAAACATTATGCCTGAAAAAATCATCGGTCAATCTCTACCTCGCGTTGATGCCCTTGGCAAAGTGACCGGCGAAACCCCTTACTCTGGCGATCTGTCCATGGAGGGCATGTTGCACATGAAAATCGTGTTTGCTGGTCGACCACATGCGCGGGTAAAGCGTATTAAGACTGACAGTGCTAAAGCGGCGCCAGGTGTAGTGGCAATCTATACTGCTCAAGATGTCCCAGTTAATGAGTATGGTCTGCAGTGGAAGGATCAACCTGTATTATGTGGACCAGGCACCAGTAAAGAAGGTGGTGATGTAGTTCGCTTTGTCGGCGATCAGGTAGCTGCCATCGTCGCTGAGACAGAAGCTCTCGCATCTTCTGCTTGTGAGTTGATCGAAGTCGAATATGAAGATTTGCCGGCAGTACTAGACGCTGAATCCGCAATGCTCCCTGACTCACCAAGGGTTCATGAGGAAATCGGCGATTCCAATATCTGTGTGCATTACAAGATTCGCAAAGGTGATATCGAGGCTGGATTCGAGCAGGCAGATGTGATTGTTGAAGGCGAGTACCGCACACCAGTGCAGGAACACGCTTATTTGCAACCGGAAGCAGGTCTCGCTTACTTTGACGATGATGGGCATGTCACCGTCAAAGCGGGTGGTCAGTGGACTCACGCAGACCGAGAACAAATCGCGCATGCCCTCGACTTGCCAGATGAAAATGTACGCATCGTCTACCCCGCTATTGGCGGCGCTTTTGGCGGCCGCGAAGACATGTCCGTGCAAATCGTGCTTTCCTTGGCAGCCTGGAAACTGCAACGCCCTGTGCGCATCATCTGGAGTAGGCAGGAATCCATTATAGGGCACGGCAAACGTCATGCATCTGTCATGCGTGCAAAATGGGGTGCAACCAAAGAGGGGGTGCTTGTCGCTGCTGAGATTGAGATGATTGGTGATGGCGGGGCCTACATGTATACTACCAACAAAGTGCTGGGCAATTCCGCCATTACCTCCAGCGGGCCGTATTTTATTCCGAACATTAAGACGGATATCTACGGTGTGTATACCAACAACGTACCCGGTGCCGCTTTTCGTGGATTTGGAGCCCCACAGGCTCTTTACATGGCAGAATTGCAAATGGACAAACTGACCGAAAAACTGGATATGGACCCGGTCGAATTTCGTTTGAAGAACGCCTTACGAGACGGACTCACACTCGGAGTTGGTACTCCAGCCCCCGGCCCGGTGAGCATCTCAGAAGTAATTCAGGCTGCTGCTGATAAATTCAAATGGTCTGATTATAAAAAGGATACAAAAGATCCTCTTGTACGCGGACGTGGATTCGCTGCCGGATTCAAAAATGTCGGTTTCTCTTTTGGTTACCAGGAAAATTGTTGGGCGCGTGTGGAACTACACGGTGAAAGTGAAATTGAACAAGTTGTCTTGTTACACGCCAGCGCAGAGGTTGGTCAGGGCACGCATACCGTCATGACTCAGATGGCTGCTGAGGCTGTGGGTGTGCCATTTGAAATTGTTACATTGGTCACATCTGATTCGGCAATCATGGGCAACCCCGGTTCTGTTTCTGCCTCGCGAATGACATTTATGTCTGGTAATGCTATACGCGGTGCAGCCGAACTTGCCTTGGAGAGATGGCAAAAAGAAAAGCGCCCGGCTATTGCTGAGTTTAAATATACAGCGCCTCCTACTACGCCATTTAACAAAGAGACTGGCCATTCAATGCCAAACTTCGCCTATGCTTATTCCGCCCAAGCCGTAGAAGTTGAAGTAGATACCGAAACTGGTCATATGCGGGTGTTACGAGTAGTGGCTGCCGACGATCTTGGTAAGGCTATCAACCCCAATTTGGTTGAAGGGCAAATTGAAGGCGCAGTCGTTCAGGCTCAGGGTTACGCCACTCTTGAAGATTACAAAACAAAAAACGGTCAGGTGCTAACCGATCAGCTCAGCACCTACCTCATACCTACCATCTGGGATATTCCCGAAAAAGTGGAATCGGTCATCGTTGAAGTACCTGATCCAATTGGCCCTTGGGGAGCGCGGGGTGTTGGGGAATTGCCATTCCTACCCACAGCCGCAGCTATTTCTGCCGCAGTCCACGATGCTACCGGGGTGTGGTACGACGAATTTCCCCTGACACCCGAACGCATCCTGCGCGGTTTAGGAAAAATATAATTTAACTTGACAGAGATACAGCACACCTTTTCGGACACTCCTGCTGCATCTCTACACGAAACATGTCCTGGACATTCCCCTATTTAGGTGAAACCGAAGAATTGAACGAAGTCACCCGCGCTGGCGCGCCGGGAAGATTTATCCAGCTCTCTGATGGGTACACACACTACGAAATAGGTGGCCCCGAAGGTGGAAGATCCGTAATTTTAGTTCATGGTTTCTCGGTTCCCTCATTTATTTGGGATCCCACCTTTGCATTCCTTACGAAAACAGATCACCGTGTGCTACGTTATGATCTGTTCGGTCGCGGATATTCAGATAGGCCCGTTGAAAGATACGACATTGACTTCTTTTGCAAGCAATTGAGAGAATTGCTAGATACACTAGGCTTTCAAGAAGTAAACTTAATGGGCCTCTCATTAGGCGGCCCCATCACAGCTTCCTTCGCAGTGCAATATCCGGAGCGCGTCCACAAGCTAGTATTGGTAGATCCGTCCGGGGCAAAGCCAGTTCCAATTCCGGGTAGCCAAAGGATAATGACTTGGCCTGGAATCAGCGAGCTTGTGTTCGGTCTGTTTGGAAATGAGACGATGATCAAAGGAGTTGCTTCCGATTTATACGGTCCAGATCTGGTAAGGGAATTCCAGGACAAATTTCGTGTCCAATTAAAATATAAGGGCTTCAAACGTGCAATACTTTCGACCATTCGCAACCAAATGTTAGGAGATTTTTCCGCTACATATCGAAACATTGGTAAATTAGGTATTCCAACTTTACTCTTTTGGGGTCGCGAGGATCGAACGATCCCCTTTTCTCACAGTGATGCAATTCGTGCTGCCATTCCAATGACAGAGTTTCACGCTTTTGACAATTGTGGTCACATCCCGCACTATGAAAAACCTGATCGCGTGAATAAAACATTGCTAGACTTCTTGTCATGAAAAAGACTGAAATCCAAACTCTCTACCAATATAATTCCTGGGCTAATGCACGCATCTTAAATGCAACCGCAGAGATAACCGAGGAGCAATTCCTGGCAGATGCATCTTTCAGCTACGGTGGCATACGTGGTGCGCTCGTTCATACCCTGTTTGCGGAATGGATTTGGCGTGAGCGCTGGGAAGGCCACTCGCCCACAAAATGGTTATTGCCAGAAGAATTCTCTACTTTTGACGCTTTACAAAAGCGCTGGCAAGCTGAAGAAGAGAAAATAAATGCTTTTATAGAAAACCTTAGTGAGGCAGATTTGGATTGGACTGTTCACTATAAGAGGACAGGAGGCAAATCGTGTGAAAACATACTTTGGCATTTGATGGTACATCTAGTGAATCATGGCACCCAACACCGTAGTGAAGCCGCCGCTATGTTGACGGAGTTTGGACAGTCCCCTGGAGATATCGACTTAGTTATTTTTCTGCGCGAAACAAATCAATAAAACTATGATTAAATCTATTCAAACATTTCTCGTTCGGAACCGCTACAAGATAGCCATCTTTGGGTTATTAATGGGAGCCTCGCTTCTCAGTGTATTCCTGGTTCTCGCCCGCATGGCCTACAGCGATTCACAAAAATTCCAAGGCCTAATGTGGAATTTGTTCCTGGCCTGGATTCCATTTGTAATCGCGTTTACCGCCTACTCCCTTTCATGGAGGCGGCAGCGATTGTACATCGTCATTCCTGTATTCGCTTTCCTATGGTTAATTTTCTTCCCCAATGCCCCATATATCCTTACAGATCTGCAGTATCTCAGCCGGGTCACAACTAAAGCACCGCTCTGGTTTGACATCATTTTACTGGTTTGGTTCTCTTGGACGGGCATGCTGCTTGGTTTGATTTCCCTATACCTCATGCATGAGATCGTACAGCGTCATATCGGTCGTTGGCAAGGTTGGATTTTCGTTTTGATCGTATCCGGTTTAAGCAGTGCCGGGATTTATGTTGGCCGCTTTATGCGTTGGAACTCTTGGGATATCTTGGGAAATCCGTCTGAACTAGCTATGGACGTCCTCGGCCTGGTGATCGATCCCAGCTTACGCCTATTTGCGTTCACAACTTTGTTTGCCGTATTTTTCCTGTTTGTCTACCTGACACTTTATACCTTTGCTCATCTGTTCCGAGAGCAAGTCCAACAAACCTTGCCAGAGAACGCTGCGAAAAATTCCAAATGAAGCTCTTGCTCAAACACTTTCCCAAAAACAAATATCGCCTAACTATCTTCGGTTTGCTGGCCGGCGCAACAATTATTTGTGTTGGTATCGTCCGGTTTCGCGCTTCTTTAACTGGTTCAATCCATTACACTTTTTTAATTTGGAACCTATTTCTGGCCTGGATGCCTTTCATAATTGCATATTTTACGTATATTACTTCCCTTAGCAAGCGCTGGTTATTCTTCATCCTACCTTTTAGTGCTTTGCTTTGGATACTCTTTTTCCCCAATGCACCTTACATCTTGACTGATTTTCAACATCTGAGTAATTCAGGGACTGACATCCCGGTTTGGTACGATGTCATCTTGTTGATCTGGTTTTCATTCACCGGTCTGTTTCTCGGCATAGTCTCACTCTTCCTAATGCAAGAGATCGTGCGACGTGAATTTGGGCGTTGGTTTGGTTGGGGATTCGTTTTTGCTGTTGCTGGTCTTGCAAGCATTGGCGTGTATATGGGGCGATTCCTGCGTTGGAATTCGTGGGATATTCTTCGAAATTTTGGCGACATGGCACAATTCACAATATACTACCTCCTCAACCCCACACCGCGCTCACTTGTTTTTGCCAGCTTGTTCATCCCATTCTTTTTGTTCGTCTACCTACTCCTGTATTCTTTCGGTCATCTACTGCTTGAGCGGCCAATCGAAAGCATGGGGTTAAAAACAGTAGAAAAATAATCAAATGCCTACCCCAATTCTCATACGCGGTGGTGGTGATCTGGCTTCTGGTGTAGCCTTGCGACTGCATCGTACCGGGTTGAAAGTGCTCATCACCGAGCTAGACCAGCCATTGGCAGTGCGACGCACAGTTAGTTTTGCTGAAGCGGTTTATGAAAAATTTGTGACGGTTGAAGGGGTGACATCCAGGTTAGTTGAACCGGAGCAAATTAACAGCACATTTGAGGCGGGTGAAATCCCAGTCATTGTTGATCCAGACGCTAATATCCTAACCGAATTGTCAATATCCCACGTAGTCGACGCGCGTCTAACCAAATTGTCTCCAAAGCCCCTAACGGCTAAGGTCCCGCTTCATATCGGACTTGGACCTGGCTTCCACGCCGGAGATAATTGCCACGCTGTGATCGAAACCCGCCGGGGACACACCTTGGGGCGGGTTTATTGGAACGGCCCAACCCAGCCCGATAGCGGCCAACCCGAGGGTGATCAGCGCCGTGTGTTGCGCGCACCTGCAGACGGAGAGATATTAGGCTATGCGCAAATTGGAGATCATGTTGAGATGGGAACTTTGATCGCTGAAATCCAACCATATATAAAGAATCGTCATACGAAAATATTCAGTCCATTTCCGGGCATTGTACGAGGACTGATCCGTTCCGGCCTGCATGTGACCGCTGGAATAAAGATCGGCGACGTGGACTCGCGCGATGATCCCGCCTTGTGTAATTTTGTTTCAGACAAAGCACTCGCCATTGGGGGAGCCGTGTTGGAAGCAGTATTGTCTCGCGCTGATATTCGCTCCACCTTGTGGAACCAAGAGAATTTCATCGATGATTTTGAATAGGACAGTAATCACAATTCTTTTCGTCTTATTTGGCCTATACGAAATTGCCCACGGTTATCGACAAAGTAAACTCTACAATCTACGCTTCCTTTTTATTGGGGGAATTCTCACTGGCCTACCGTTCATCGCAGCTGGATTTATTTTTATATTAGGAAAGGTACAATCACTGGGAAACTGGTTATATTTTATCGGAGCAAGCTGGTTATTTGGGATGTTGTGGGAAACCTGGCAACGGCGAAAATATTATCGTGAAAACTCAGGTGATCAATAAATGCCAATTGATCTTCTCAAGGCTCTGCGTTTACCTAAATCCCCCATTGTTACATTCGTCGGCGCGGGGGGCAAGACCACGGCGCTATTTCAACTGACCCAAGAACTGGAAGGTTCAGTAATCGTCACGGCGACAACGCATCTGGGCGCCTGGCAAATCCCGCTTGCAGATAAACACATCATTGCTAAAACGTCCGCATCATTGGATGGGATTGAACATAATCTAAGCGGCGTGATTTTGGTCACAGGTGAGATTAGGGATGATAGAACACAACCAATTAATACTGAGACACTGAATTGGCTACGCGCATATTGTGAAGAGCAATCCATACCCTTGCTAATCGAAGCAGATGGCTCGCGCCAGAAACCACTTAAAGCTCCGGGAGAACATGAACCCGCCATACCTGAGTTTGCCGAGTTGGTCGTACAAGTGGTTGGAATCAATGGTTTGGGAAAACCTCTTTCAGAGCAATATGTGCACCGGCCGAAAATCTTTTCGCGCCTGAGTGGATTACAGCTTGGCGAGACCATCACTCCAGAATCCCTAGTCAGTGTGTTGACAAATCCCGAGGGTGGATTAAAAAACATTCCCGAAAAGGCACACCGCGTGGTACTGTTCAATCAGGCTGACACCCCAGAGCTACAATCCCAGGCCGTTAGCATCGCAAAGAACCTAAGTCCCGCCTTCGACTCTGCTATCATCGCCACTTTAAATGAAGGAACTATCCATGCCGTGCGTGAACCTATCGCAGGAATCATTTTAGCAGCCGGCGAATCCCGGCGCTTTGGGGGACCCAAGCAGCTCTTGGATTGGCGCGGCGAGCCCTTCGTGCGTGTGATTGCCAAAATCGCGCTCGAGGCGGGTTTATCCCCCGTCAACGTGGTGGTCGGAGCGCACGCGGAACAAGTGAAAGCCGCAATCAAAGATTTCCCCGTCCAAATCGTTTACAACCCGGAGTGGGAAAGTGGGCAGGCAAGTTCAATTAAAAGAGGTGTATCAACCCTCACCCCTGCCCCCTCTACCCTGGCAGGCACACGTCCCTCGGAGGGAGAGGGGAATCCTGGTGCGGCAATCTTTTTGCTCGCCGACCAGCCACAGGCCACGACCATTATACTACACGCATTGATGGAGGCGCACGCCTCATCCTTAGCCTCAATCATTGCCCCCCTGATATTAGACCAACGCGGGAACCCGGTGTTGTTCGACCGATCCACATTTCCGGACTTGATGAAGCTGGAAGGTGATATAGGCGGACGAGGAATATTCTCCAAACACAAACTCACTTACCTACCCTGGCACGATAATGCCTTGCTGCTGGATGTAGACACGCCTGAGCACTACCAGCGACTGAAGGAAATTCTGGAATGATCACAGCTCTAATTCTTGCAGCAGGTGTATCCAAACGCATGGGGCAACCAAAGATGAAACTCCCTTGGGGAGAGATTACCGTGCTGGGACAAGTCATGGTTACAATTAAAGATGCTGGAACTAACGATGTGCTAGTAGTCACTGGGGGAGATAGAGAAGGGGTTGAAGCGATAGTTGGTGATTCTGCAGAGACTGTCTACAATCCTGATTATGCAAAGCGTGAGATGTTGAGTTCTGTCCAAGTAGGATTAACGGCAATAAAGTCGGGAGTTGATGCCGTGCTCATCGCACTCGGCGACCAGCCCCAGGTTCAGGAAAGAAGCGTGCGTATGGTCGTGGAGGCATACCGAGAAAGCGGAGCTTCGATCATTGTCCCCAGTTTCCAAATGCGCCGCGGGCATCCTTGGCTGGTAACCCGTAAAAATTGGGATGAGATTATGCGCATGCGATCCCCTGAATCCCTGCGAGATTTCCTCAACCGTCACAAGAACGATATTCATTATGTTGAGATGGAGCACGATAGCATTCTGCAAGATTTAGACACTCCTGAAGACTACTTAAAATCAAAACCTTGAATTCGAGAGTGTGATACACTCATCCAACTTTACTCTTGGGAGCGATACCTATGAAGTATTTGGTGATTGTCAATCCAACCTCCGGGCGCGGTTACGCAGAAAAGGTCATCCCCGACATCGAAGCAGGATTGAAGCAGCATGGTTTAGAGTTTGATCTGGTGCGCACACAACGTCCCTGGCATGCAGCTGAAATCGCTGAAAAAGCCGTCATCGATGGTTATGATGTGATCGTTACGGCTAGTGGTGATGGCACCGCTAATGAAACCATCAACGGTATGATGCGCGCAGGTATAAAGAGACTCAACCAAGTCGCCCTGGCTTTGCTACCGGTTGGCACGGGTAACGACATGGCCTACGGTCTTGGGATGCGCGGCACGCTGGAAGAAAATATCGCCACCCTCGCGAAGGACCACCGTAAGAATAGTGATGTTGGCTTTGTAAAAGGCGGTGATTATCCCGAAGGGCGCTACTTCGCCAATAGTGTGGGGGTTGGCTTCGATGCCGCGGTTGGTTTTGTGGCCGCAAAAATACGCTGGGCGCGTGGTTTGCCGGCTTATCTGATCGCCGTTATCCAAACCGTATTTATTTATTACAAAGCCCCGACCGTTGAGATCACCTACAATGAGGCTACGATTACACAAGCTTCGTTGATGGTATCCATCATGAACGGGCAGCGCATGGGTGGTGGGTTTTACATGGCCCCTCAGGGCGATCCGGGAGACGGTCACTTTGACCTTTGTATCGTTTCCAATCCCAGCCAGCCGCGCATCTTTAGTCTGATTCCGCACTTTCTCAAAGGTACGCAGACCAGCCAGCCCGAAATCACCAGCGGGCAAACCGACAAAATCAAGGTCAAGGCGGTTCAGGGTGTGCTGCCCGCGCACTGTGATGGCGAAATCTTATGTGAAAAAGGCGATGAACTCAGGATAGAGATTCTGCCTGCCGCCCTGGAGATCATCACAACTGAGTAATTGGAATGAAGACGACTGTCATTCTTAATCCGACCAGCGGGCGTGGACGCGGGAAAAAGCTGCTCCCAATCCTTGAGCGGCTGTTGGACGCCTCCAACCTGGACTATCGCCTGCTGCAGTCCGAACGACCATGGCACGCCGTCGAACTGGCAGAATCTGCCTCTCGTGAGGGACATGATGCTGTTATCACTGCCGGCGGTGATGGTACTGCCAACGAAGCAATTAACGGATTGATGCGCGCTCAAGCCGACGGATACACGCAAACTGCTTTGGGGATGCTGAGTATCGGCACAGGCAATGACTTTGCTGCCAGCGTTGGGATACCAGTCAATTTGGGTGAAGCGTTAGCAACAATTAGGCGAAATAACCGTCGCCGTGTAGATATCGGCTTGATGAAAGGCTGTGATTTCCCTAAAGGCCGTTATTTCGGCAACTGCGTCGGGATTGGCTTCGACGCCGCTGGGACCGTTCAATCGCGGAAAATCACCTGGGCCAGCGGCATGCTGGCTTACCTGATTGCGGTAGTACAAACCATATTCTGGTATTACAAAGCCCCCACCCTAGAAATCGAACTAGATGACGAGACCATCACCCAGCCCTCTTTGCTGGTCTCAATTATGAACGGTCAGCGCATCGGCGGTGGCTTCTGGACAGCGCCAAATGCCGTCGTTGACGATGGTCTTTTCGATCTATGTATCGCGCATGAAGTCAGTCGCGCGCGTATGTTCACATTCATCCCACATTTCATCAAGGGTACACAAGCCACACAGCCTGAAATCAAAATGAGAAGGTCGAGGACGGTAAGCGTGACTGCCATAAAAGGCAGCATGCCCGTGCATCTCGATGGCGAGATTATCGGTGAAACCTGCAATCATCTTGCGGTGGAAATCCTGCCCAAACAACTTGAGATAATCGGATACTATTAAATATGAGACCTGTACATTGGCTGGTAACAAAACTCGTCAAACTAGGCACCGGCATTATGTGCCGCATCGATGCGCCTGATCTGCACAAGATTCCCAAGCTTGGACCGTTGATCGGGTATTGCAATCACACCGGCCAGATCGAAGTTCCCTTGCTATATGCTCATTTGCAGCCGCGTCCCCTCAAGGGCCTGGCCAAGGTTGAGACCTGGGACGGCTGGTTCCTGCGTTGGGTTTTCAACCTGTGGGAAGCGATTCCTATCAATCGCGGTACAGCGGACATGGCCGCAGTGCGCATGTCCCTGGATGCCCTGAAGAAGGCCGAGATATTGGTGATTGCGCCCGAGGGCACCCGCAATAAAACCGGCGTTTTGATCAAAGCACAACCTGGCGTCATCACGCTGGCTTTACGCAGTGGCGCGCCGCTGTTACCCATCGCGCACTGGGGTGGGGAAAATTTTCTCTCAAACTTGAAGCGATTAAAACGAACAGATTTCCACATCCGGGTTGGTCAGCCCTTCAAGTTCGATTCCGGAAAAGAGCGCGTGACCCGTGAAGTGCGCCAGGGCATGGTGGACGAGATGATGTACCGTCTTGCTGCGCTCATGCCAGAATATTACCGCGGGGCATATGCGGATCTGGACAACGCGACAGAAAAGTATATTCGGGACATGAATATCTGATAAAGACAAGACAACCTCATTAAATACTCAGAGCATGACACCGCTGTCATAGTATATTTTTCCCCCTTATAAGGCAAGGATAAATGTCATCTATTCCACTCGCAACACTTCAATGTGGATATTCTTTGGTATAAATTGCCGCTTCGTATGTGGATTGCTTGCGCCTGGGGTATCGCGTAAGATATGGGCATGCTCCCCCGCCCAAACACGAATCTCATCCAAGGCTCACAGAACATTCCCGTCTACCATCAGGCGATTTTTGCATGCCCAATTCCGAACAAGGTATACTTGCTTCGGGCGAAAATATGTTTTTATTGACATAAACCAGAATACACGCTCTTTGACCATATTGTCTAAAATTTATCCACCAATGCCCTATTAATGATCAGGATGACTTGTGCGAAGTTACGGGTTTACTGCTTCTTGCATATTTTCCTGAACTTGCATCTAACGAATTGTCTTCATTATTCAGGATTCTGGTTCAGTTATTTACGCAGCACTCTGTAGTTACGCGAGGAGAAAAATATGGTACACGCAATCAAGGCAGAACGATTGATCGACGGACGCGGCGGCGATCCAATCGAGGATGCAGTTATGCTTGTTGAGGGCAAGATAATCACGGACGTAGGCCCGGCAGCGCACATCAAAATTCCCACAGGAGCAGAAATCACAGATGCTTCCCGCAAGACTGTCATGCCAGGACTGATCGACACCCATGTCCATATCATGTCGGCCTCAGCTTCGTTGGAGCAGCAGCTATTCACGCCCAAAGCTATCTCCTACTTTCAGGCTGCCGAGAATCTCAAGCGGACCTTGCAGGCCGGATTCACCACCGTCCGAGATGCTGGCGGGGCCGATGCCGGAGTCCGCCAGGCGCTTGAAATGGGACTTATTTCCGGGCCACGGCTGGTGGTCTCGGGCAGTATTGGACAGACCGGGGGTCTGATGGAATTGCGGTTTCCCTCTGGAGCACAGATTGTTAACGAGGATACCTGGCGTGTCTGTGATGGCGTCGAAGATGTAAAAAAGACGGTGCGCAAAGTACTCCGCGAGAGAGTGGACTTTGTCAAG
>CAZCPP010000027.1:0-20789 GCA_964500655.1 uncultured Anaerolineaceae bacterium
GAAGAATGCCATCTTTCCGCTTATCCGTCAAACTATATTTGCTAAACTACTAGTTTGCAGCACTCTCGGTCAGGGCAGTGTTGCTATCGCGTTTTCGATGAGACTGTACGCGAAATATTTTGAAAGCCCACTGCATAGTTGTACCAATTAGCAGTGCGTGGATTGCAGTACCTATCCCGGCTGGGCCTCCTAACAACCATCCAATAACCAGTACTGAAATCTCAATTACCCCACGAGCCATGCGATAACTAATGCTGGTTGTGCGTACGATTGCCAGCATTAAGCTATCGCGGGGGCCAGCGCCTGCGTCCACGCCTATATAAATAGCCGTAGCAACACCTTGCACAACTGTTCCAGATAGTAGCATTACTAATTGGATGGGCAAATTGTTTTCCACCGATGGGATGAAATACAACATTAAGTCAAGCCAGGGTCCAATACTCAAGATATTCCCAAGGGTCCCCCAGCCTATCGGCTCACGCATAAGTAACGCAGAAACCAGCACGACAAATCCAACCATCACTGTTATAGTGCCTGGCGTTAGCCCTGTAATTTGCGAGAGTGCCACATCCAACACCGCCCAGGTGCCAGTTCCCAAATTTGCGCGGATAGCAAGCGCAATGGAAAGCCCATATAACAAAAAACCGAATTGGATTATCAGAAAATCGCGGGGAAAAGTTTTCCAACGGATGTTTTTCAGCATAGATCAGCATCATATCATGTGTGTTAGACTCAGTCCATGCCCCATTTTCTCGAAGTAAAATGTGACCAGTTCACCATCAGCGCAGATTTCACCCGCTTGGATGTGGATGCTATTGCAAATATGCTCGCACGTTCCTATTGGGCTAATAAACGTACACGTGCGCAACTGGAACGTGCATTAGAGCATTCGCTAGTTTTTGGCCTCTATGATGGAAACGCTCAGATTGGCCTGGCTCGAGTCATCAGCGATTTGGCAATTTTTGCTTATTTGTGTGACGTTTTCATTCATGAAGACTATCGGGGACAGGGTCTCGGCAAATGGTTGATGGAAACCGTCCACAGCCACCCGGATTTACAGGGCTTGCGGCGCTGGTTTTTGGCTACCCGTGATGCACATGGCTTATACAGTCAATATGGATGGACACCACTCAATGCCCCCGAACGTTGGATGGAAAAATTCTGTGGCTGATTTAATACTCAAACCAAAACGCGAAAAATCTCTCCATCGACGCCATCCCTGGATTTTCTCTGGTGCGATTCAACGCCTGAACGGAAACCCCGCCTCAGGCGAAACCGTAAACCTTCTCTCGTCAAAGGGCGATTTCTTGGCCCTGGCGGCCTACTCCCCGCATTCTCAGATACGTGCCCGTGTCTGGTCATTTGACCCGGATGAAGACATGGATCATGATTTCTTCGCAAAAAAGATCCGCCAAGCGATAAGCACTCGCCGCACATTGAGACTAATATCAATTACGGATGCATATCGCCTGATCCATGCGGAGTCAGATGGCCTCCCTGGCTTGATTGTTGATCGCTATGGCGATGTGCTTGTTTTTCAATCGCTCACTGCAGGTTCAGAATTTTGGAAAGAAACCATCGCAGACATATTAATTAAAGAGACAGAACTAAGAAACATTTACGAGCGCTCCGATGCGGATGTGCGTGCTCTGGAAGGTTTACAGCCCAAAGTGGGTGTTTTCCGCGGTGAAGTACCCAATTATCCTAAAAGTATCACGGAAAACGATCTTAAATATCATCTCAATCTCGAATCTGGCCATAAAACAGGCTTCTACCTCGACCAACGCGATAACCGTTTGCGAGTACGTCATCTTGCACAAGGACGCGATGTATTGGACTGTTTCTGCTACACAGGAGGGTTTTCGCTCAATGCCTTGGCTGGAGGCGCCAAGTCCGTTATAGCAATTGATTCTTCTGCAGATGCGTTGGCATTGGGCCAAGAGAATCTAGCCCTGAACGAGATGCAAGTTACGAGCGTGGAATGGTGCGAAGGGGATGTGTTCAAGGTGTTAAGAACCTTCAGGGATGAAGGTCGATCCTTCGACTTGATCGTCTTAGATCCCCCCAAATTTGCTCCCACTGCAGCGCAGGTTGAAAAGGCATCCCGCGGCTATAAAGACATCAATTTGCTTGCGTTCAAGCTGTTGCGATTAGGGGGGATACTGGTCACTTTCTCTTGTTCAGGGGGAATTGATGTTGCTTTGTTCCAAAAAATTATTGCCTCCGCTGCTTTGGATGCGAGCGCAGAGGTGCAAATCGTGGAACGATTGTCACAGGCAAGGGATCACCCGATTGCGCTCAATTTCCCCGAGGGAAGCTATTTGAAAGGATTGGTTTGCTTAAAAATTTAGGAGCAGGTTATTCAACCTGCCCCATCGGGCTAATCGTCACCAAGCGATGCGATCGCTCTTAATAATCCGAATACTAGCACGCCGAGTTTGAGTCCCTCCCCAGTGGTGAGGGCAGTCTCACGTTCTTCTTTTTCACTTCGTCTTTGGAGCAACATGGCAGCAAATAGTCCGGTGAAAGCGCCGATAAGTGCGCCCATGAGTAAAGTGTTGCTTTTATTCTCCATTGCGCTAATCCTTTCTTTTACTGTAATTCAGGGAATTAATTCCTTCCCAAAAATGCTTTCAGACTGGCTATGAGTCCTTCCAAATACAGCACAGGTTTTGCCGCCAAATCCGAAAATCGTTTGATAGTGCTTGTACCACGGTTGATATAGTATTGTGCTTTTGCGGCGTAAGGGGGAATGACTTTCAGGGTGCGAGCTAGCAAGTAAATGAGACTAACCAATATGGCTAGTAAGAGCAGGCCAAATATCATAACCGGAATGACCAGCCAAATGGTTGAGATGGCTGCCCAGCGGGGAGCTTCTCCATCTTCCCCAAACGCAGCCAGCCCGGTCAATATGGCAACTGCAATTACGAGCAATACCGTCACGAACATTGGCAGAAATATTTGCAACCAGAATTGGCGACGATGGTTTCGATATGAAGGCTGATTTCCAGGAAGTGGAAGTTTCATTGACTGTATTTTAACATAAAACCCTATCAGGCTTTTTCCAATAGCTTACTGGAGGGAGTGAATGTGAGATATTTAACGCACAGGGCGGTCCGGCATGTCTCGCCCAGACACGCGGTGACCGCCCCGGCAAAAAGGGATGGACCGACAAAACGGTAACGTTCAAACCATAGGGGTCTCCATGACCATTAGGTTTTGAAGCTACCGGCGGTTTCTCAAGAAGGTAGGAATATCCAAATCATCACTGTTAACGGCTGGCGGAGTACCAGTATTTTCCTCGCCGCCGGATTTCACATTTGCTTCAACACTGACTGTTTCTTTCTGTCGCACAAAATGAGCTGGCCGTGGTTCCAGGGTGCGCGACGGAGTGCGTTCCAGAACACGTCGCGGTACACCATTACGCTCAAAACCAGTTGCAATCACGGTAATGCGAAGGTCGTCGCCCAAAGTCGGGTCGATGACTGCCCCAAAGATCATGTTTACATCTGGGTGCGCAGTTTCACGGATAATGGCAGCCGCTTGGTTGACCTCGAATAAGGTCATGTTCGGGCCGCCGGTAACATTGAAAAGCACACCACGCGCGCCATCAATGGTGATATCGAGCAATTGATTGGAAATTGCCTGTTCAGCAGCAATTTTGGCTCGATCTTCACCTGATCCGTTTCCGACTGCCATCAAAGCTGCTCCACCTTCGGACATAATCGTTCGTACATCAGCGAAGTCCAGGTTGATCAGACCTGGAATGGTAATAAGTTCTGATATACCCTGGATGCCCTGGTGTAATACATCGTCAGCTATGCGGAATGAATCTTGCAAGCTGGAGCGCTTGTCCGAGATTTGGAGCAGACGGTCGTTAGGAATAGCGATCAGCGTGTGCACATGCTCTTTGAGCTTACTGACCCCTGATTCAGATGATCTTATTCGTCTGGCACCCTCAAAGGTAAAGGGGCGGGTGACCACACCAATAGTCAACGCACTGCATTCCTTTGAGACTTGGGCAACAATAGGGGCTGCGCCTGTCCCTGTCCCACCACCCATGCCAGCGGTGACAAAGACCATATCTGAGCCTTTCAGCACGTTGTACAATTCATCTGCTGATTCTTCAGCAGCTTTGCGTCCAACTTCGGGATCACCACCTGCGCCCAGCCCACGTGTGAGCTTATCACCCAAACGGACTCGGGTGGGGGCTTTTGAGAGGGTCAGGGCTTGTGCATCTGTATTTACGGCGATAAATTCAACGCCCTGGATGCCCTCTTCGATCATCCGATTGACGGCATTGGAGCCGCCACCTCCGACACCGATGACTTTTATGCGGGCGAAGGCTTCAACAACTTTCTTCTTTTTCGTCGAGTCCATTATGTTCCTCCTTGCATTAACACTTTCGAGTTGGTGAATGGATTTCTGTTATCTATGGGATTAACCTATCAAACCATTTCTTCACAAAACTAAAGTCCATACGCTTCTCTCCTTTTGGGCGTCGATGCCCAAGTTTCATTTCGTGTGCGTGCATTGTTAGTGCCCAACGTAATAGGCCTACACTTGTTGAAAAAGCTGGTGAATAAAGACGGTCTACCAGGCCAACTAAGTTCTCTGGTCCCGCAGTACGAACGGGTAAGCCAAGCACTTCGCTGGCAATGCGCTGAATGCCGGGCAATTCACTAGTGCCACCGGTAAGTACCATCCCAGCAGGTAAGAGACCGTCATAACCGGAACGTTTGATCTCTTGCAGGGTTAGGCGAAAAATTTCCTCAACGCGTGCTTCTATAATGTGCGCTAAATCTTGACGGTTAATCTGTACTTGGCGTTGCTCGCCAAAAGGACGAATACTGAAGTATTCATCTGCACCGATTTCGCCTCGTACTGCGTGCCCTTGTTGTTTCTTGACTTCTTCGGCTTGTGCCACTGGCAAACGTAAACCGTGTGCAACGTCTTGTGTTACATGGTTACCGCCAACAGCCAGCACCATGGTGTGCCACACGTCGCCATCAACGTAAATTGCCATGTCGGTAGTACCACCACCAATATCGCAAACTGCTACGCCCATTTCACGTTCTTGGTCCGTCAACACCACTTCAGCAGAAGCCAATGGGTTGAGCACGAATTGTTGAATTTGTACATTAGCAGTATCAACACACTGACGCAGGTTGTCTACAGTAGCATTGGCAGCGGTGATGATATGTGCTTCGACCTCGAGTCGGTAACCATGCATGCCGACCGGTGAGCTAATGCCCTCCTGTCCGTCTACTGCAAAGCCACGTTGGATGACGTGTACGATCTCGCGATCGTGGGGGATGGCCACCGCTCGCGCTTGGTCGAGAACGCGCAATACATCATATTCCTCAATCACACTGCTACCGATGCCGACAGAGCCACGACTGTTGACTGATGAGACATGTGCGCCAGCCATACTAACAAGCGCAGTGGTGATTTCCAGGCCGGATGTGCTTTCTGCACGCTCTACAGAACGGGTTATCGCTTGCGAAGCCGCTTCTAGATCAACAATGGTGCCTTTTTTAATGCCTTCCGATGGCTCGATACCCACACCCAGAATGCGAATGGAATCACCATCCTCGATTCGCCCAACAAGGGTACAAACTTTAGTGGTGCCGACGTCAATCCCAACAACAATCTCTTCCATGATTATTGCTCTTCCGCTCGCACTTCAACTTGCTCCATACGATAATACGGAGCCTTAGGGTATGCTACATTGATGATGAGTGGTTGAGTGCTTCTTTGAGACAACCAATCAACTATAGTTTTGTACACGAGAATTTTGACTTCAACATCGTGTCCGCTGATACCAAAAATGGCTTGCCAACCGCGTCCGTCGGCCCAACTTAAGCCGATTTCCGGGTCGTACATAATAACCGAGCCTGAAGGGACATAGGGCGCCAAAGATACTATCGCCTTGACGGTTTCTTCGGGAATAAATGATGGGGGAGTCAATGAGTCTTCTTCTGGATTTGTAAGTGAAAGAAGCTCGCCTTGCGCCTGTACTATGATCAATCCCTGCGCTTCGCCACGCGGGTGAAAAGCTGTTCCCGTTTCGTCGACCCAGGTGTAGCCGCTTTCTTGCTGCCACAGGATAATCGGTTCTCGTTCCGTAACATTAACGGTGACAATGTTTGGTAGAGATACAGTCACTTCAACGGAAGCAAGCTCGGGGTAATTCCGAAGCGCTTGCTCTCTGATAAAGTCCGGTTTAAGTAAGAAAATAGGGTGTCCGTTTAGCTCCAGTACGCTGTTGATTTCGTCCGCTGAAATTCGTTGGTTACCAATTACGTGTGCGCTACTCACACGGAATTGAGGATGAGTCCAGAACAGATATAACCCAGCTCCGAAGAACAATACCAATAGGAAGGAGAGTAGTCGCCATCCAATCCGGATCTGAATCCGAGGCATACTCAATGCTCGGGTTTTGGGACGTGACATACTAATGGCAGCATTAAAACGTCGTTTCCCTGATTTTTTGCGACGTTCGACGGCAAATTCATTGACCACTCCACGTGTAGTGATGGGTGGCAACTCACGATTGCCGTTCTTCCTTTTTCCCCGAGATTGTTTCTTCTGTGAGCGCGCTAATTGCTTCGCCTGAGTCCGGCGGCGTTGGCGCACAATTTCAGAGCGGGAAGGAGTCTTTTTCTCGCTCATGCGTCACTCCGGTATTCATGTTTTGTGCGGTCTCGTTCGGTTTTTCGTTCGAGCGCCAGTTCTATTAAGCGATCTGTCAATTCCGAGTAGGGCAGGCCAGTAGCTTCCCACAGTTTGGGGTACATGCTAATCTGAGTAAAGCCAGGGATGGTATTGACTTCATTCAAATATATATCGTTGGTATCCTTATCTATCATGAAATCTACCCGTGCCATGCCAGCACAGTCAATAGCCTTGTAGGTGCGGACTGCTAAATCCCGGATGTGTTTGGTCGTTTCATCGGACAGAGGGGCAGGAATGAGCAACCCAGAGGTGCCATCAATATATTTTGATTCGTACGAGTAAAACTCGCGGCTGGGTTCTACTTCGCCGGGGACAGATGCTTGTGGGTTGTCATTGCCTAGTACGCTAACTTCGATCTCACGCACATTTGCGATTCCGCGTTGAATGAGTACACGCCGGTCGTATGCAGCGGCTTCGAATAGCCCTTCTTGTAAATCGGAGCGATTGTTGCATTTGGAAACGCCCACCGAAGAACCCATATTTGCCGGTTTGGTAAAGAGCGGGTAATCACTAAGTTCTTCTGCTTTTTGGATGACAGAATTCATGTCTTGCTCAATTTCTCGACGAAGAGCGACCATAGTGTCTACTACTGGAATACCATTTGCTACCATGACATCCCTAAAGATACCCTTGTCCATACCGACGGCAGCGCCGACCACACCTGAACCTACGTAAGAGACATCAGCCATTTCGAGCAAACCTTGCATAGTCCCATCTTCAGAATATGTACCGTGCATAACTGGAAAAAAGACATCAATATCTGTCAGTTTGGTGTACTTCGAATCACGGAGTACATACAGGCCTTGCTCTGATGGATCGGGGGACAGAATTACGTGTTCCAGGCTGTCTGTTTTATTTTCTTCCAGTGCCTTGATGGCATCCGAGCCAGTGAACCAACGCCCGTCTTTGGTGATGCCGACCTGAGTCACTTCATACTTAGCTGAATCAAGGACCGATAGCACTGAGCGAGCGGACATAAGCGAGACTTCATGTTCGCCGGAGCGCCCACCAAACAGAACAGCTAATTTGAGTTTGCGGTCAGTGCTTGCCATAACTCACCATTCTCCGATCAATTCAATTTCTAATTCCAAGTTGATGCCAAATTTATCGGCAACTGTCTTCTGCGCCAGATTCACCAAATTACGGACATCATCCGCTTTAGTTTTGCCATGGTTTATGAAAAAATTTGCGTGCACAGGGCTAATCTCAGCGTTGCCGATGCGAGTCCCTTTCAAGCCTGCTGCCTCGATCAACCGTCCAGCAAAATCTCCAGGCGGGTTTTTAAACATGGAACCCATACTGGCGCCTGGCGGTTGCGTGTCTTTTCGGCGATTGCTGAATTCACTGATTTTAATAGACACTGTCTCTTTTTTGCTGTTTTCCAGGCGGATATCAGCCGAAAGAACTATGTGTTTGATTTTTTGGCTTTTTAATATCGAAGTTCGATAACCATATTTCATCTTTTCGACAATCCAGGTTTCGCGACCATTCTCAGTTAACAATTCAGCTTGAATAAGACTACTTGCCATATCGCCACCGAAAGCACCCGCATTTCCATATACGGCTCCACCAACAGTTCCTGGAACGGCTGACCCCCATTCCAGTCCAGCCAAACCATGTGATGCTGCCCGTCGAGCCAGATTTGCTAACACCACACCCGCTTCAGCTCGAACCTTTGGTCTGCTTCCCTTATCGAATCTTACTCCTTTAGCCCGGTTCAGTACTACAATCCCTCGGACGCCCTTATCACTTACCAACACATTTGAGCCTCCACCTAGTATGACATACGGAATACTCATTTCCCACAAAAGTGATACGGTTTCAGCCAATTCGTCTGCGGATGTGGTGGTGACAAGTGTATCCGCCGAACCGCCAATGCGCGCGCTAGAATACGGCGCAAGTGAAACATTCTCTTGCAGGCGATCACCGAATGCGTTTCGCAGTCTCGAAGTGGGAGTGATTTTAGTCATTATCATATCTCTGAAAAGGTTAGTATTAATCGTTCATCCTCAATTTGCTAATAATCCGCAGTACAGTTTCTTCCTTTAACTCTTTCTTATCTTTCTTTTTCGCGTTTTTTCTAGAACTACTTTTTGCTTCCTTTTCGCTTTCAATAAGAACCATCTTCAATGCAGGCAGGATTAGAGTGTCAGATTCGAATGTGCGTTTCTTCTCGTTTTTAGACATAATTTCCTACCTTTCCTTCAAATTTGAGAGTACGTCTGTGCAGATCTGGTTGGCGTCGCCTGCGGAGAGTACTAGTAAAACGTCTCCAGGTTGAATGTGTGTTATCAGATATTGGCTAATTTCCTTCAACGTTTCGATGTACCGTGCAGATGAATGTGACATGGCGTTGACAATCTCAGCAGATGTGAAATCTTGCTTTGGTTCACGTGAGGCGTAAACCTCGCTGACAATAACTTGGTCCGCATCTTGAAAGGCTTGACTAAATTCAGTGAAAAGTGTTTGCGTGCGCGTGTAGGTATGTGGTTGCCAAACAGCCCAAATGCGACGCTCTGGGTAGCGGGCACGGGCTGCAGATAAAGTCGCAACGATTTCGGTGGGGTGATGGGCATAATCATCAATTACTGTCACACCTTTCTCTTCACCTCGAATCTCAAAGCGTCGCCCTGTGCCGCTAAACTTCTCTAAGGCTTTCGCGGCCTTTTGCGATGATAATCCAAGTAATTCGATCACTGCTAATACTGCAAGTGAATTATGCACATTATGCTCACCCGGTACTTGTAAATCAATGTTTACTGATGATAGATTTCCACTCAAATTTGATGCCACCTTAAAGCTATAACCGCCCAACGAATTGGATTTGAGTTCTCGTGCTTGAATCCAATTTGGGCTGTTGACTGTCATCTCTGTTTGGACGGTATAGCCAACGACAGTTTTTCCAGCCTGACGGGCATGATTGATGAGCGGTACCGCACCGCTATCGTCTGCGCAAATGATCAGGGTTCCATCAGCAGGCAACAGGTCCACGAAGGCTTCGAAAGCAGTAAACATATCGTCAAAGGTAGAATAGAAGTCCGGGTGATCATGTTCGAGATTGGTTACAATCGCGATCCGTGGTTTGAGCCCCAAGAACATACCATCATATTCGTCCGCTTCAATGACAAAAGTGCTGCCTTTACCTGAGTGAGCATTAATACCAAGGTTATTCATGGTGCTACCAATAATGAAAGAGGGATCGCGTTTGAGTTCGGTCAGAACCCAGGCAATCATTGCTGTAGTAGTGGTTTTGCCATGCGTGCCTGCCACTGCAATCCCGGTCTTTTCTGCCATAAGTTGACCGAGAAAATCCGCGCGCTTGTAAACAGGGATATTTGCAGCCTGAGCTGCCATAACCTCAGGATTGTTGTCGGGAATAGCTGAAGATCGCACTACCCAATCTGCTCCTATAATGTTACGCGGATTGTGTCCGATATTGACGGTTGCACCCAACTTTTCCAGGTCAGCGGCAAAGGAGGAAAGTTCGCGATCTGAGCCCGTGACGGTATCCCCGCTCTCTAAAAGAAGGCGGGCGATTGCGGAAAGTCCGCTGCCACCGATGCCAATGAAGTGAACCTTAGCCATAGTTAGTTATTCTCTTTAGATAAAGACAACAATGACAAAAATGAAACAAATTAATACAGCAAAATAAATACCTGGTTCTCCTAATAAATGGGGTGGCATCCAGTTCATCATGATTTGGACGCTCTCCAGCACGCTGCCTGTTGGTGAGCTAACTACATCTGGGAACGGGTATTTAGCCTGGTGCAAGTAAAATAAAATTGTTCCAGAAATCAGATACCCGTTAATTGCGCCCATGAAAATTCCAAATAAAGTGTCCTGTAAGCGTTCTCGTGCAGCCTTTGAAGCCAATCGCGCGATGCTGACCACAGTTTGATAGCCAAAGTAAACCAGTGTTATGACGATCATTGTACGAATCCAAAACAGTGAAGAACTATCGTCGGGTAAAGCTATAATCAAGGGTATATAGCGACGAAGCACATGGTTGGTAGTCAATGCTAAGATAACACTGAAACTTACCAGTAATTCTTTAGCCCAACCGCGCATCGCCCCGATGACAGCAAACAGGATCACATACATCCAAAAGACGTAAAGAATACTCATCATAGGCTTTTTTCTCCGGCCAACTCAATGAGTTGGCTCGCAATAGAATCAGCGGCGTCTGGCTTCGATAAAGTTCGCATAGCTTCTTGCATACTTTCCCGCTTGCCAGGATTTTCAAGCAGAACTCTTACGGTATCTACCAATTCATCCTGTAGGCGACTATCTTCAATGATTACTGCTGCACGATGCCTGGCGAGGTAATCTGCATTGACTTTCTGATATCGCCATGCATATGGATATGGAACGAGTATCGCGGACAAACCAAAGAAAGGAAATTCGCCAAGGCTTGATGCGCCAGCACGCGAGACAACCAAATCTGCAACAGCCAAAGCTTTTCCCATATCATGCAGGTAAGGAAAGATGTGATACCGTTCTCTTTGCTCAACGCTTAAGCCTGCATCTGACTTCTTGAATTCATTCCAATCGCGTTGTCCGATTATATGTATCACTTCTGCCATTTCTAATAAGGTAGTTAAATTGGTCGATACGACTTTGTTGATCGAGTGAGCACCCCTACTGCCTCCAAAGATTAATAATGTAGGTTTACTGGAATGAAGACCTAGTACAGCCCGAGCAGTTTTACGTTCCCAGTTTGAAAGGCCAGGTCGCAACGGATAGCCAGTGAATATTACGGGTTTACTAAAATAAATTTGTGAATCTGGGGCAGTCACAGTTATTCGATCTGCAAAGCGCGCCAGGGCTTTGAGAGCCATCCCAGGTTCGATGTCTGGCAAAAAGAGGAGAATTGGGATTCTGTGCCCAGCTATCGCCATAGGTACGGCGACATACCCTCCAGTGAAGAAAAGCACATCTGGGCGGAAATCGCGTAATACTCGCAGTGAAGCCCATATGCCATGTGCCAGGGATGCAAGATTGCCTGGTAAGAACCGAAGACTCACGCCATGAACTCCTGCAGCCGGAATCGAACGGTAGGGAATACCTGCACGTTTCACCAAGTCTGCTTCCATACCGCCTTCACCACCAATCCATAGCGTTTCCACGTCCATATGCTGGGACGTGAGAGCGCTATGAACGGCGAGTGCGGGATACACGCCGCCGGCGGTTCCGCCAGCGCAAATCAACAACCGCACCGAATGACCTCCAGTCATTTCCACCGACAGTCACTCCAGACTGCCGCGAGATATTCAATAAAATGCCAATGGCTGCTAACGAGACAACCAGATTAGAGCCTCCTGCGCTGATAAATGGCAGTGCATTTCCTGCAAAGGGCATCAGCCCAACCATCACTGCCATATTGATTAATGTTTCCATCCCGATCCACAAAGTCATACCCGAAGCGAGTAATGTGCCAAGCATATCGGGGGCGCGCCGACCAATGACCATTCCCCGCCAGACCAGGGCAGCATACAACCCAATTAAGATCACCGAACCGATCAAACCAAGTTCTTCGGCAATAACCGCGAAGATGCTATCAGTTGGGGGAACGGGTAACCCGAGCAGCTTGGTCTCGCCTCGTCCGATTCCTGTGCCAAAAACACCGCCGTTTACAATGGCCTCAAACGAGCGTCGGACGTGATACGAAGCCTGTGTCGGATCTTGAATTCCAGCCACAAAATCAAATATACGTTCGCGCCCTGTGTTGCTAAATTGCACCACCGCCCATCCACCGATCAATGCGATCACCAGAAGGAGGGTAATTTGTTTCAAATCACCGCCTGCCAAAAAAAACATCAGGCCACCTAAGATAAGCACTGTACCAGCGGCGCTTAAATCCGGTTGAAGGTAGATTAGGCCGCCCACAATACCTAAAATCATGCCTAATGGGATCAGCCCAAGTTGGATATTTTGCAAGTTTTTTCGTTTGGCAAACATCCAAACAGCCAAGTAAATGATAGTGATCAGTTTCGCTAACTCCGATGGCTGTACCGAACCATCAATGAAGGCACGTTTGGCGTTAAAACGAATTTCGCTAAGCAGCAACACACTGATGAGTAGGATTATGGTCAATGCCATAACCAAGACCACGAGCTTGCGCCAGCGGTGATAGTCAAAATGAGCAAGGAGCGCAGCTCCGATTATGCCCAATACCATCCAAAGTATTTGACGGATAAACATTTGCAGGGGGTTGTCGAAGGCGGCTAAGGAAAAATCCCATGATGCTGAGTAAAGAATAACCAATCCAAAAACCAGCAAAGTGACGACGGACAACAGTAGTGGAATATCAAAACCACGTCCAGGGGCAGAGACTTTATCCCGCCTGCGGGGATAATTATCAGCGCGATTTTTTACGTAAGTTCCTGTACCCATGATCGATACCATTTTCCTCGTTCGGCGAAATCGCTAAATTGATCAAAACTTGTTCCTCCCGGTGAAAATAAAACTACATCACCACGCTCAGCCACTTCAGCTGCTTGAGAAACAGCTTCATGCAAATCATTGCAACGCTGGATAGTTTGCGGACGCACTTTTCCAACCCCAGAATTGCCCAGCGTACTCAGTATTTTTTCCGCTGCCTGACCAAAAATCACTACATGGTCCACCTGCTCTCGCACCAATCCCGCTAAATCTTCCCAGGGTAAATCTTTATCTTTACCGCCCAACATCAGAACAATAGTTTCTTCAAAGGACCGGATGGCAGCCATCGTACGTTCCGGAGCAGTGGCAATCGAGTCGTTGTACCATTTCACACCATGCAATTCACGCACGAATTCCAGCCGGTGCGGGATGCCGTGAAAATTGTCAATCGCTTCCAACATTGCATCCAGATTCAATCCCGTTGCATAGCCGATTGTGATGGCGGCTAAGATGTTCAGGAGATTATGGTCACCACGCAGGTGGATAGAGTCTTGAATAGGCAGCAAGATGTAAGCGTCACCATCACGAAGGTTAAAAAGGTCATCACTAACATATGTTCCAGAGATATCAGCAGCCATATTGCTCAATCCGAAAGACAGTAACTTCCCTTTTACTCGCTCCCTGAGATTCCACGAACCCGGATTATCTCGTCCCAAGATGGCAACATCTTTATCTCTCTGAAAATCCAGGATGCGTGATTTGGCGGCAGTGTAAGCTTTCATTGTTCCGTGACGATCTAAATGATTAGGTGTCAGATTTAAAATAGCTGCCACATTAGACGATATACTCATCTGGTCAAGCTGAAAACTCGAGATCTCTAGAATTGCTAAGTCATCTGGTTGCATCTCGTCTACATAGTTGATGAGTGGATCACCGATGTTACCTCCAACCCAGGCACGTCCAGTCTTTTCGACATAAGATGCTTCAGCCATTTTTCCCAATAACGCCGTGGTGGTTGTTTTGCCGGCTGAACCAGTAATACCCACCGTTTTGCAGGAGACAATTTCCATGAATATCTGTGTATCATTCGAAAGCGGAATGCCACGTTTCTGTGCTTCTGTGACGACAGGAATTTTCAGTGGCACTCCACCAGAAAGGCACAACATATCTGTATTATCAAGTAATTCCAGTGGGTGCCCATCCAAAACCCAATCGATGGATAGATCAGCCAAGGAACGGCGAGCAGAATCTAGGTCCGCTTCACTGCGTTTGTCGGACAGGGTTACGCGAGCGCCGTGGCGAGTCAGCCAACGTGCCAGTGCCTGCCCTTGACGGGCAGCTCCTAAGACTAATACACGTTTCCCATTCCAATCTGTCATGGTTACACCAAAGTCAATCCAACGCCGAGCATAGCAGCAAGCAATCCAATCAACCAGAAACGTTGTACAACCTGTGTTTCGCTCCAACCGAGTAATTCAAAGTGCAGGTGAATTGGAGACATTTTGAAGAGCCGTTTACCTTTTGTCATTTTGAAATAGCCAACCTGTAGGATGACACTCAGCGCTTCACTAAAGGGAATAATGCCAATTAGAAGTAACAGCGGCCATTGGCCAGTCATTAATGCGACGACAGCTAAAGTTGCGCCAAGGGAGAGTGATCCAGTGTCACCCATAAAAAGTTCAGCGGGGTGGACGTTGAACCACAAAAAACCAAAGATAGCACCAACGAGCGTGAAACAAAACCGTGCTAAATATATTTGGCCTTGAATGATTGAGATGCCACCATAAGCAGCAAAGGCAGTGGCGGCGATCAATCCGGCCAACCCGTCCAATCCATCGGTAAAATTAATAGCATTCGATTCACTGACGATAATAAATGCTGCAATACCAATGTATAAATAGTCATTTAAGTCAATAGCCTCAGGATTGACACCAGGGATGTAAATCTCGGGTACATCCAGCATGTATTTGAGTACCAAAGCTGTGCCAATTCCTAGAACTACCTGACCTATGAATTTCACCCGGGCGGACATACCTTCACCGCGTCGCTTACCACGTATGCCCTGCCAGTCATCTATCACGCCTAGTAAACCATATCCGACCATAACGATCAGCGGTACTAGCACGGAGCGTCCGACTACGTTCAAACCAACCAAGGCGACTGTGTTGAGCAGAACAGTCAACAACAATACCGGCAAGATAAACATGACGCCACCCATTGTTGGGGTGCCCATCTTGATATTGTGATGACCAGGTTCGTCCACGCGAATATGCTTGCCGATTTTAAAATATCGCAAAATTCGCAACAATGGTCCTCCCCAAATAACGGTCATCATAAAAGCCAGCCCTGCAAGACTGAGTGCCAGGGTTGTGTCTTTCAAGATCTCACCTCCAGGGCATTAACGATGCGATCCATGCGTAACCCGTGTGATCCTTTGATAAGCATAGTATCGTTTTTTGATAAATTTTCATTTAACCAGCTAATTATGGGTTCCAATTCTTCAAATTCCAGAATGGATGATTTCTTCAAACCTGCTTTTCGGGCTGCTTTGGCAATAATTTGTGCTCGGGATCCCAAGGTGAGCAGAGTTCCTACAACTTGCGCAGCTCGTAGACCGACCATTTCATGGCCCTGGCGTTCGTATTGGCCAAGTTCAAGCATGTCACCTAGAACAGCGATCTTGTGACCATCCAGATCATCAAGCAGGTTCAAGGCGGCTAACATTGATTCAGGTGAAGCATTGTATGTATCATCCAAGATCAGTGCCCCGGTTTTGCTCCGCACAGCGACAAGACGTAATTGAGTATGCCCCTGGTTGAGTCCGTTAAAAATCTCCTGCCAACTCAAGCCTTCTACTAGGCCAATAGCGGCAGCTCGCAAAGCCGTATGAACGGAGTGTCGTCCAATTAGGGGAACACGCACATGCAGGATTTCACGTTTGTAATGCAAGCGGAAACGAATACCCTCAAGTCCCTGACTTTCGACCTCATCCCCCCATAAATCAGCTTCGGGAGATAGCCCGTAGAAAAAGACTTGCGCTCGGGTTTTCTCTTCCATTTTACGTACCCAGGGATCATCGAAATTTAAGATGGCTACACCGTCGTCTGGTAAAGCTTGAACGAGTTCGGATTTTCCTTGTGCAATCGCCTCCTGCGAACCTGCTCGTTCGGCATGTACGGTGCCGATATTTGTTACCACACCAACTTGTGGTTGGGAAATATCACATAGAAAGGCGATCTCACCAGGGATATAGAAACCCATTTCTAGTACGGCCCGTTGATATCCCGTGCCAAGCTTTAGGATAGAGAGTGGCAATCCAATCTCGTTGTTTAAATTGCCAGGGCTCTTAAGCGTACGGTAGCGTTGACTGAGGACTTCGGCCGCGGTTTCTTTGGTTGTTGATTTGCCTACACTCCCGGTAATACCGATCACACGAATATCCAATTTTCGACGCCAGAAACGCGCGATTTGTTGCAATGCTTTTACAGTATTCTCGACGCGCAAACAGAGTGGTGGAGACAATTCGGAAATTGAGTCGGTGTTTAGATCAGCTCGCAGGTCAAGGGTGCGGAAAGATGCGTTTACCTCCTGCTCTATGAGTGCAAAGGATGCACCGCGTTTGAATGCTTCGTCAAGAAAGTCATGCCCATCTGCATGCTCACCCGGGATAGCGACGAACAATGATCCAGGTATTGCTTGACGCGAGTCGATTACTGCCTCGGTGATAACCGGGTTTTTTTTCTCCCAGCGGAGGTTTGTAAGGGCTTCAATCGTGTCAGATAGTTTCAACATAATTTCTTAGCGGGTAGTCATCTGTAGCCGCACATTATCGGGTGGAATATCTAGCAGGATTACAGTGTTTTGAGCAACTTCTGAAAAAACCGGTGCTGCCGTTTCCGAGCCCCAGATGGATAAAGTGGGACGTTCAAGCCAAACATAGATCATGAACCGTGGATTGTCTACAGGTCCCCAACCAATAAAAGATACATTTGTCTGGCTGAAATCGTAAAATCCATATGGAGTAGGAATCTGGGCGGTGCCAGTTTTGCCTGCTACGCGGTAACCGGGTACTAGCGCTGTAGAGGCTTCATTTTCAAGCGAGACAGCCAGCATTTCTGTTAGAGTAACTGCTGTTTCGGGACTGATGGGAGCGCCAGCAAATTGCGGTGGAACGTTGAATTGATGACCATCCCGCACCATGGCATGTAATGCGCGTGGTGTAACCATGTGGCCATAATTTGCGATAGCCGAAGCCGCCGTCATGATTTGTAAGGGTGTAGCTGTCAGTCCTTGACCAAATGAGTTCGTGCCAAGGTCAACTGGATACCAATCTGTATCTCCTGGAACCTTGATTCGACCTGCCGCCTCACCAGCCATATCCAAACCAGTGATACGGCCAAAGCCGAAGCGATTCAGATAGCCGTAGAGGTTTTGAGGACCGAGTTGGGTGGCCAGCCATGCTAAGCAGACATTTAGAGAGTGTTGCAAGCAACCGACCATGGTTTGCAAACCCCAGGCTTCTTCATCCCAGTTCTTGATAGTTGCGCCTCCAACTTGGATTTCACCAGTGTCAAGATAAGTGGTGTTCGGTGTAACAAGCCCTGTATCTAGTGCAGCGGCCATGGTGAAGATCTTCATAACCGAACCAGGTTCATAAGGCATACCAATTGCACGGTTGTATTCGCTGGCATTGTTATAGATAGCGCCGTAAGTTGTAAAGTAATTTAGATCCATTTGCGGTGTGGATGCCATTGCGAAAATATCGCCATTTATCGGATCCATGACGATGATCGTCCCATGCTGTGCGCCATATTTATATAATGACTGATCCAAAATTTTCTCGACGGTATCTTGTAAATCGCGGTTGATTGTCAAGATCAGGCTGGTACCGTTGGGGATACGCGGTATTTCTACAGCGCGGTTAGGATCATTTGGTACCCATACCTGTACCGGATTCCCTGCTAAGAGATCATTATATTTTTCTTCAATACCGAAATACCCTCGTCCCTCAAGATTTACGAATCCAATTACATTTGATGCCAACGCGTCTTCAGGATAGCTGCGCTCCAAGCGGGGGCTGAATTGCAAGCCAACTAGACTGGGAATGTGGTTTTCTGATTCATTTAGCTCTTCTTTTAGTTCCTTCAGTTTGGCAACCGCTTCAGGAGCTGCGAATTTATCAACTACTAAGTAGGAAATTCCAGAGGGTGGATTGAGTATGTCACCATATAATGTATCGAAGTTTTTTCCCAAGTTAACACTGACAGCCATTGCAATACTATGTGGATCACGCACGGTGGTTAGATCAACGCCCACTTCGAACACGGTTTGGTTGCCTGCTAGGAGGTGGCCGTTGCGGTCGTATATATCGCCGCGTTCTGGATAATGAGTCTTATATTCACCGGCAAAAATGTCCTTTTGCAAGCGGAATTGCTCTGCCTCGGCGCTGGCTTGAATGCGTACCATTTGCAATACAACCATAGTTGCTACGAAGGCCATGAAAACATTTAATAAGAGAGATCGCCATGCATATTGCTGTCTCATCTCGTACCTCTACTTGGAGTTTGGATGCGCCCGCCTACCCAATCCAACAATGACTGAGTGTATTCTGGTGGGGTGCTGGGAGGGCTTGGCTGCAATCCAGGCGCTGTTGCCAGTAAGGCACCATTTAAAATTGCATACCCGGGTACATATAAATATTCCAACTCTTCTGGTTCAATCGGACGGAACCTGAGAGCGTAGGCTCGTTTTTCAATTTCATTCTTAGACGTCAACCGGGCAAGCCTACTTCGCAAGTCTGCGGTCTTATGCTCGGTTGTTATGATTTCCTCGCGCAGGAATTGAATTTCACGCCCAACAATTGCTGCCTGGGATGTCACCATTAGATATAAGGTCGCGATCATCGCGAATCCCAACACAATAAGTAGGGAGACACTAATCCAATGACGCTCAACACGCCAGGGAGCTTGAGAGTAAGCATGTTTCATTCTATTTACAGGTATCATGATGACCTTTGATTTGGGCGATGGTCATCGTAGGCAGCGAAACGCTGCTACAATTTTTCTGCGATGCGAAGTTTTGCACTCCTTGCCCTTGGGTTGGCCGTAATCTCGGCTTCACCAGGGGTAATTGGTTTTCGAGAAATTATTTTTAGCGTTGCTTTATGTCCACAGGTACAAATTGGTTGTTTTGGCGGACAAATGCAGTCGCGATTTTCTTTGTGAAAGTACTCCTTGACAATTCGATCTTCCAGCGAGTGGTAGGAGATGATTGTCAGCCTCCCACCGGACTTCAGTGCTGATACCGCTTGAGGGAGCACTTCCTCGATCCGGTCTAGCTCCTCATTCACCGCGATACGCAAGGCTTGAAACGTCCGCGTGGCAGGATGGATATACCCTTTTCGAGGCAGGATGCCTTCAACAACAGAGGCAAGTTGACCGGTGGTCTGAAGCGGTCGTGAATTGACAATTGCCTGCGCGATGCGTCGGGACGCTCGTTCTTCTCCATAACGATATATCAAATTTGCTAAATCGTCTTGCGGCAATGTGTTCACCAAATTTGCTGCAGTAGTAGGCGAGCTCTGATCAAAACGCATATCCAGTGGAGCCTCTTGTTGAAAGGAGAAGCCGCGCTCAGGGGTGTCCAATTGCATTGAGGAAAGCCCCAGATCAAGCAGGATGCCACCCGCATCATCCCAGCTGATCTCGTGCAACGTTTCGAGGAGAGAAGCATAGGATTTTTGCAACAGACGGACGCGCTCCCCGTAAGGAGCCAAGGTCTCACGGGCGAGCGCTAACGCCTGTTGGTCTACATCCAATCCCAGCAGACGCCCATCTGGTGCGCAGGCTTCTAAAATTCCACGGGCATGGCCGCCGGCTCCCAGGGTGCAATCTACATAAAGCCCTAGGTTTTTTGGCTGCAACGCGTGTATAATTTCATGGTAAAGTACAGGTTGATGCTGCTTGTGTGCCATGGGCGCGTTAATCGCTATTCTGACTGGAGAGATTCAGGGTTGAGAAACGCTGATTATTGGCTTCTGTATCCTGGATTGCATCTAACTGAGTATTCCAATCAGCTGGTGTCCAGACCTCGAAATACTCGCCCTGACCTGCTACAATGGCTTCACCATTGAAACCAACGAATTGACGCAGGTTTTGTGGAACTAAAATGCGCCCTACCTTGTCCAGTTCTATAGCATAGGCATTGGATAGGATTAAACGGCGTAGCATTCGGGCGGTAGGATCGGCTAGATTCATGGCATTGATGCGTTGGTAGACCTCTTGAAAATAGGGTTCTGTCATCACCATCAAACAGCGATCAAAACCTTGGGTGATGAAGGCACCACTTTCCAGCGTTTGACGGAAAGCCGCCGGAATCATCAGGCGACCTTTCTCATCTAAGTTGTGCTGGAATTGTCCTAAGAACATTAGTTCTGCGTCTCCATTTAAGAGGCGAACGCCGGGGCCACCGGCGCTCGTCCTCCACTTTCTACCACTTTTTCCCACATTATACTGATTTTGAAGGAAAAAGCAAGCGTTTTTTTAGTTTATCCCCCAAAAGTAATACTTTTGACACTTTTTATATGCTTATTTTTCCCACTTTCCTCCCCCTAGAATCACAGATGAAGTGGGAAGTCAAGAGAAAAAGAGAAGTTTGAAATCTTAATCAGG
>CAZCPP010000028.1:0-20701 GCA_964500655.1 uncultured Anaerolineaceae bacterium
GCTCACCCCAACAAGGTTTTTGACCTGATTTTGCTACTTTAAGAAAGCCCTGATCAACGTGACAATATTCATTTGGTTTGGCATTATTATTTTGTACAATTATTGTTAGAAAGGATCTCTTTAGGCTTGCTCGGTAAAGGTTTTACACATATAATTTGATAGGTTTTGTCCAATTTACCGTTACACTTTCACCCGATCAGAGGATTAGAGCTTACGAAGGAGGATTGTTTGACCAATCAACATTTAGTAGCAGTCGTCGGCGCCGGCCCGGCTGGTCTTTTCGGCGCGCGTGAACTTGCTAATCAGGGCGCACGCGTGGTGCTTTTTAACCGTGACATCAAACCCGGCGGTTTGGCTGAATATGGTATTTTCCCAACAAAGTACATGATGAAAGCTGGTCTGCGCAAGCAATTTCGCCAGATACTTGATAATCCCAGCATTGATTACTACGGAAACATCAGCGTTGGAGAGCAGGGTGATCTATCTTTGGATGATATACGTAGCCTTGGTTTCCAGGCGATATTGGTTACTACCGGTGCTCAGGGAGCGAAATGGCTCGGGCTGCCCGGTGAAGATTTGGAGGGCGTTTACCAGGCCAAAGACGTAGTTTATTTCTACAACAAGCTACCCCCCAACAGCCAGCAACGCTACCGCTTTGGGGCACGCTGTGCCATCGTCGGAGCTGGCAATGTAATGATAGATATCGCCCGCTATTTAATCCGCCAGGAGCAGGTTGACGAGGTCATCGCGGTCGTACGGCGGGGGCCGGCTGAAGTCAAGTTTGACAAGAAGGAAATGGAATACGTGATCGCCAACCTGGATCAGGAAGCACTGGATAAGGAAATCGCCCGCGTTCAGCCAATCATGGAAGCGATCAACCAGGACCCGGAAGCTGCACGTACCACGATATTGGAAGCTTTACCAAAGGCCTATCAAAAAGTTTCTGACACGCGCTTCCGTTTTGAGTTTCTCTCATCACCAGTGCAGATGGTGGGCGACAACGGTCTGTTGACTCAGCTTGAAATTGAAAACACCAAGCTGATCTTGAAAGATGGTGATACTAAAGCACGCGGCACGGGTGATAAACGAATCCTAGACGTGGAAACCGTTATCTTTGCCATTGGTGATAAGGTGGCCGAAACCTTTGGGTTGCCTACCGAATGGAACGAATATGTCAAAAATGAGAATCCACTTTTTCCCGTGGAAGATCTGTCCTTTGAAGTCTTTGACCCACAGGCACGTAAGCCTATCGAAGATGTGTTCGTTGGCGGTTGGTCACGTAAGGCCAGTGATGGCTTGGTAGGCTATGCTCGCAAGGATGGTATAAACGCAGCCAGGGCCGTTTGGCAGTACTTGCAAACTAAGCAACCGGATAATTCAGCGCTTGAAATGGTCCATGAAAAAATGAAGGGATTTCCTAAACCGATTGTCACCAAAGATGATATCTACAAACTTGACGTGGTCGAGGCCGAAGAAGCCCAAAAGCGAAAAGTGGATGAATTCAAGTTCTCCAGAAATGATGAGATGCTACGCGCGATGGGATTGATCATCGCAGCGTAACAACAAACCACACTCTACCCCCTCTTCCAAATACAGGAGAGGGAGTATTATATATGTATGTTCAAACAAGATTTGAGCTTCTCAACCCCATACATGAACTCGGCCGGGACATTGGGATTTGCACCTGATTTTCGCGCGCCCGTGCCCTGGGATGAATTCGGCGCATTTGTTACCAATCCTATCTCACTACGGCCAAGAAAGCCGACGAAAAGTCCGATTCTGATCGAATATCCGGGCGGCTTTTTGTTGCACACAGGCTTGCCCAATCCTGGCTTGAAGACAGCTATCAAGAAATTCGCTCGCCGCTGGTCGGACTCGCGGCTACCAATCATTGTGCACTTAACGGCTGATCGCCCGGAAGAGACGGGGCGAATGGTGCAGCTGTTGGAAGATCTAGAGAACATCACCGCCGTGGAACTAGGTTTTGCGCCCTTGTTGGCGGATGACATCATCTTGTTAACTGTTGAGATGTCGTTGGGAGAATTGCCAATAATTGTTAGCGTGCCTGTGGAACAGGTACTTTTGCTGGGGCCGCGTGTCATCCAGGAAGGTGCGGCGGCAATTAGCCTGGGACCACCGCGAGGAATGATCATGACAAAAAACGGCGAGCGGGTTACAGGTCGATTGAATGGTGCGGGGCTGTTTCCCCAAGCATTGTTGACCGTGCGGGATGCGGCCAGCGTAAATATACCCATAATCGGCGCAGGGGGGGTCGGGTCAAAAGAAAATACCGACGCAATGCTCTCAGTTGGCGCGTTGGCTGTCCAGGTGGATGCCAGTTTGTGGAAGGGGGAAGTTAGCGCTTTGGTTCCAACACCATAACAGGGATTTTTCGATTACCCGCCCTTTGTTTATATTCATAAAAACCAATGTAAAACGAGTTTGCTAATTCCCAGTATCGCTCGCGCTCTTGACCCTCGGCTTCGCGGGCAATAAATGTTCCTGTCTGCCCTTCTTTTTTAAGCACACACTCTGGATTGGCCTTTAAGTTGAAATACCAGCCAGGATGGTGTGCTCCCCCAAAATTTGACGCAATCAACACGAACTTTTCACCATCGGGAAATCCAGCCAAGGGAAGCGAGCGTGGCAATCCGCTTTTGACGCCGATTGCTGTGATTTCTACCACCGGCAGACCAGATATGCGCGTAATATCCAATCGCCCAGCGCTCAAACGTAGAATGAAGGCATCTATATGATGAAGTGTACGTTGCACAATAGCCGTAATAGGGCGCGACATAAGGAACCGTTGCAAAACACGCTGCCAGCCCGGGATTTCAGCATTCATTTTTCCAACCAGATTGTTACCGGGCCATCGTTGTTGATTTCCACCAGCATATGCGCGCCAAATTGACCCATTTGTGTTGGGACGCCGTGACCTTGTAACAATGCAGCGAAGCGTTCTACCAGGGGTTCGGCAAGCTCAGGTGCCCCGGCTTTGACAAACGATGGTCTCCGACCCTTACGAGTATCGGCGTAGAGCGTGAATTGCGATACAACAATGGCTTCTCCCCCCACATCTAATATCGACAAGTTGGTTTTACCTTGATCATCCTCAAAGATGCGTAAGTTAGCGACTTTTTCGGCTAGATAGGCAACCTGTTCTTCCCCATCCTCCTGGCCAACTCCTAATAAGATGACCAGCCCCTGCCCAACTTGAGCAATGGTCTGGTCATCTACAGTGACTTTGCCTGAGCTAACTCGTTGCAATAATGCGCGCATACTGTATGCGTAGCAGGGTGGGTTTGTGATCCACCCTATACATTATTCCGGTAACCCAATCGCCGCCCGAACTTCTTCCATCACGCCCTTAGCAATTACACCTGCGCGATCTGCGCCGTTATGCAGAATATCCCAAACGTTGTTGGGGTTCTGCGCGATCTCAGCTCGTTTGGCACGGAAGGGTTCCAGGTGTTTGTTCAAATTGGCAGCGAACCGTTTCTTGCAATCCACACAGCCGATGCCAGCCTTGCGGCATTCAGTGTTGATCATTTCGACCTCGTCCTCCGGCGAGAAGATCTTGTGCAGCGAGTAAACGTTGCACACATCTGGGTCACCGGGATCGTCGCGGCGCAGTCGCTGTGGATCGGTGACCATCTGCATGACGCGTTTTGTGGTCTCTTCGGGTGTGGAAGCCATCTCGATGTGGTTATCGAGGCTCTTGCTCATCTTATCTTTGCCATCGATGCCAATCACCTTGGGGATCTCGGTATGCTTAGCCTGCGGCTCGATCAGCACTTTGGTTTTGTAACGGTAGTTGAACGAGCGCACGGTTTCACGAGCAAATTCCAGGTGCGGAGCCTGGTCTACACCAACGGGAACAGTATCAGCCTTGTAAAGAACGATGTCCGCCGACATTAAAACCGGATAACCCACCAGTCCGTAGTTGACGTTGTTGGGATTCTGCCTGATCTTCTCTTTGAAAGTTGGTAGCTCGGTTAGTTTGCCCAACGGCGTGACCATCGAAAGCATGGTATGCAATTCCATCACTTCTGGTACATGCGATTGTACAAACACGATCGACTCTTCCGGGCGGATGCCAGCTGCCAGCCAATCGAGCGCCATTTCATAGGTATTTTGTTTCAGATCTGCGGTGGTATCGACCGTGGTCAGGGCATGGATGTCGACAATGCAGTAAACGCAATCATAATTGTCTTGAAGCGCAACATAGTTTTGGATCGCACCTAGATAATTGCCTAAATGTTGACGCCCGGTGGGACGGGCGCCTGAAAATACGCGTCCTTTTTTGGACATTAAACCTGCCTCCGATATATATATGGATAAGTTCTTGTGCTGCAGCCCCGCTCAAAGTCAGCGGGGAAGCCAATGATACTACTAGTTGAGCGCTTTCTTCACCAACCCGACTACTTCACCGGGTTCGGCGTGGCGGTTGGTCTGGAGCTTGGAATAGACCAATTTATCGCCAACAGTAACCTCGAATTTACCGCCATCAGAAGGAATCAACACGAGATTCCCAATGCTGTTTTCAAAATCTTTCAGTAAATCGGTTGCCAGGCTCACGGCCCGGTCGGTGTAGTGTCAAACTGCACAGTAAACGATTTTAATATCTACCATTAGGGGATACCTCCCGACAAAATTGTTAGAAAATTATAACATGTGCCCTATTGGGGCTTGCCACATGTAAGATGAAGGGCTATAATCGCGCCTGGTACATGTACCGCAACAATCATATAAGTAGAGTAATTAGTTGTGGCACATGTTAGGAGAAAGAATAGTATGCCAGTTTATGCTTATCGTTGTGAATCCTGCGGGATTCAATTCGAACGTCACCAATTTTTCAAAGATGCGCCGCTCAAGCGTTGCCCGGATTGTAATAAGAACAGCTTGCGCAAGGTGATTGGGCCGGTGGGTGTGGTATTTAAGGGTTCCGGCTTCTACGCCACCGATAACAAGGCTACTACTGGGCTGAAATCACCGAAAAGCAAGAGCGAAGATAAAGCGTCTGAAAAATCTGAAAGCAAAACCAAAACCGAAAGCGTGAAAAAAGAAAGCAAGACAAGCGATAAAAAAGAGTAAGAAAACTTATCTGGTTTACACAAAAAGCGATGCGGAAATGCGTCGCTTTTAATTTTCCCGTTTTATCGTTACTTTCCTACTATCATTGCATCACTCCCACGGCTGCACTTCAGGAAAGTTCCAGCGGCGGGTAGCAAAGCCAATCACCAGGATCATGGCTAGATGCCCGATCAAGAAAATACCTAGGAAGAGTCTAAATTCGAGTCCGGACTGCATCCCCTCGCTGGTTTGGATGAACAACACATTGAAAATGCTGTTGTTGATCGTATGCGCCAAGAACGGAGCCCAAACGTTATCGGTCTTGAGATATAAATAGCCATACACAATACCAGCGACGAAAGTCCCCAGCATTAGGGCAAAAGCTTCAAAGGCGGCTCCTCCCAGAGTAGCTTCCCCATCCATAAGGTGCCTGATCGGCCCAGTAATATGCCATATCGAGAAAAATCCTGCTGCCAAAAGGGTGGCACCCCAAAAAGATAACTTCAGCCGGAAGTGGCGCAACATGGCACCCCGGAAGAGACCTTCTTCCATAGCTGAATTCACAAAATTAGCCGACAATAACCAGATTCCAAACAGTAACCCACCGGTCTTCTCTGTTGTGAAGTCAACTGCTGAAAACACCAGGCTTGTTTCTTCTCCATTTGCCCTTAGTGCGAGAATTTGAGCAGTGAAAGCGATCACATAAATACTGATAAAACTTACGGCGGCGATCAACAAAGCTTTTCCCACAAAATTGGATTTAAATCCAATATCACGTAATCGCCTTCCACAGATCCACACGTAGGCAGCCAGGAGAATTAAACCCAGCCCTTTGGTCAGGATCGCTTCACCTAATTGTTCATCCAGACGAAGGATGAAACTATCCATTATTTTGATAAGGTAGGCCAGTATGAAAAGGACCAGCATCACCAGTCCCGGACGTCGCAATGAGAGTGATAGCAACCAATTGGGATTGGTCTCTGTTGTGTTTGCATTTTCCATGGATATCCATCCTTTCATATGCAATATCAGACCAAAATGTTATTGATTCTCTAGTAAAAAATCTATCTGTAATGTATAGCAAATTACCCCAAAATTCAACACCTTGCTCACTAGAATTCACCAATTCTTCGGTAAAAATGAATTTCGAGTAACGCTGACACTACCAGTAAAGATACTCGGGCGCACCAACAGATCATCATTTACCTGGCAAAATTCATTATTCTTTCGGGGTTATATGGATTTGGCGTTTCGTAACCATTCAACAATTCGACCCTGTTCACCGGTACATAATTCTGCCCGAGAGATATATTCAAAAACACGGTATGTGCGTTGTATTTCTCCAACTGCGGGAACGGGTCTACTCTGAATGTGCCGTCATCCAATTCTTCAAAGTGGCTGATCGTTGCCCGGTGGAACAGGTCTGGCCGCGTCTCCACATTCACTGTATTGATATCTGGGGGAGGTTTTGATCCATCCATTGATTCAAAGGGGTACATAGTTTGACCACCCTTGCTGATTTTTTCCCCAGTAATTTTGATGATGTTTCCTCCTGCCAACAAGCCATCATGGGCAATGTATTCATTACCTTTGTTCTTGCTTTTCCCTGTGATAACTTCCCAATGTGTTTCGGGACCATGCCGGTTTGTGACCATCTCGGTCCCTTTGGTCATCCATAACCAGGCCTTATGCATATCTTCTGTTTGTTTTTTATTCAGCTTGTTTTCATCATAGTGACCGAAAGCACAAAATATCAGATTCCGATACCAGAACCATTGCCACTCAGGGGTAAGGGATACAAATTTATCTTTAAGAAAGGTAGTGACCGTCTCGGGTTTAGCCTTCTTTAGGGGGTGAGTTCGATATTTATGATCATGATCCCAAACACCTTCAAGTTGATAATCATGCAGGCATAACGCCCATTGACCAATTGGAAGCGCAGCCAGCGTGTCGGCCAACTGGCAGGCAACAACCAGACCAGCACCAGCTACTGTGCCCGTTAACTTCAGAAAATCGCGGCGGTTGATGCCAAAGTGGGAATTAGAAGTCATAAATTTACCCTCAAAGTACCAGTTTCACATGAGTATAGTACAAAAACCCCGCTTGCGCGGGGTTTCGAATCTTGGTTCCATATGGCTATTTGCTAGCGTGGCACTTCGCTAACCTCGTTAGAGTAGTTGCTTTCCACGCCACCAACCACGGACGTCATCACGTAGAAATACTCAACACCTGATGTTAAGCCGGTATTTTTCCAGTAATAGTAGCTATCTGGTAGACTAGGGGCAACTAACGCATAGGGTCCACCGCTGGCTTCCGCGCGGTAGGCATTATAATAATCCACCGTCTGGGAGTTATCCCAGTAAATAGTGACGCTCTTCTTTCCAACCTTTGTACTGGTGATCACCGGGGGATCCGGCAATGTACCACCACAGTACTGGTAGAGCTCGTCACAGCCGCCGTTTGGCGCGGGCTGGTTGGCTAGATCGTCATCATCAGGATCAACTTCAATAAAGTAGTTATCGCCGTCCGTGTCCACGCGGGTTGGATCGCTTGCTACGTAGCTGACGCCATTGACGGTATAGTTCACGCCATCGGATGTTTGGATCACAATGTCTCCCGCCACGGTCGCATCGCCGATATCGGTCGCCGGGTCGCCGCGCTCGGTCATATAGACATCACTGGTGGCAAGAATGAGGTCCATAACGGCCTGTCGTGGATGGCCATAAGTATTGGCATCTCCCACCGAAAGGATGGAAACTTCGGGATCGAGTTGGTTAACGAAGGTCACGTTGCTTGAGTGATCGCTGCCATGATGATTGACCCTCAACACATCAATGTCGCCAACTTCGGCTGCTACACTCAACTCAATATCGTGATAAACATAGCCAAATTCGCTGGCAACGTATTCACCATCCAGATCACCGCCGATCCACTCATCGAATACGCCCAGGCTGAGCACCGCACCGATGCTGTAATCGTTCTCTGAAGGCGGCACAGGGTCCGCGCTGAAATCACCGGGGCGCATCGCGCCATTGCCATCAACAGTCACGATATCAAAAACCACGCTTCCACCAAGGTCAACCTGGCTGGTGCCCTCCACGGCAGTGGTAGGATTGAGTTTGGCCTGCCCGTCCCCTTCAAGGTAGAGCTTCCAATTATCAAAGGTGCCGCTGGTCGTTCCCAGGTATTCATTGTAATCACGCAAGAGGGTTTGGCCAACAGTGAAACCCTGTACCTCAACCAGATGCCACAATCCGCCATAGTCTACGTATCCAATGTGATCAACGTGGAAGTGGGAGATGATTACATAATCCAACTCTTTGCAGCCAAGTACATTTTCGATGTAGGGACCAACAGTCTGCGCGTCGATGCTGCTGTTCCAGTAGCTTTCGCCTGCATCCAGGAGCAGCGATTTCCCTGTTGGACCAACGATCAGGGTTGAGTCACCCTGCCCAATATTGATGTGGTGGATTTCCAGGTTCCCTGCTATCCATGTGCCAGTGCCGCAAGTGCCGCCACCACCATTGGTTGTCCCTTTCGTCGGGGATGTCGTAGGTAAGCCTGCCCATGGGCCTCCATCCGGACTGCGATACCACGATTCATCGTAACCAGTCGTGCCGTAGGAATAAGCATCTAGAACAGTAGTTACATCTTCTTTCAAGAAGCGCACATCGTCGCCGGAATTGTTGAAGTAGCTGGTGTGGTCCAGTGTCCAGAAGCCGGATGCGGGCACGGTTGTGCCGTTTGGAATCTGATAAGGAGCACCACCTGCATCAGCCAGATCGTCAATATAGCAGTAGCTAATGTCAACATCACTGGAGGTGGTATTATAGAGTTCCACCCACTCAGGGCCACTGGAAGGTGCGGGTAAAATCTCGTTGATGAGCACTTCCCCGGCTATGACATCGCAGACATCCCCCCCACCATTGGACACCTGCACGGAGACCGATTTTTCTGCGCTGAGATCAGTATAGCGTGCATAAACGGTATGTGGGCCGTCTGATGATCCCGTCGTATCCCAGGAGTACGACCAGCTTTTCCCACCTGAAGCTGGCTGCCAATCAACGGAATCAATCGATACCTCGACGGGGCGACCATCGCCGCCACCAGTTACCAGGTATGTTCCGCTGACCGTTTCGCCGTTAGACGGATTCGTGATGGTCAATGGCTTGCCAGCAGATACTATCGATACTGACGAAACCAGAAGAGCAATCAAAATTACAATACTAAGCAGGTTTTTGCGTACCAACATGCTAACTCCCTCCTCGTTCAATAGATTTTTTGAAACAACATTCGACACCTAAACTATACAGCTTTTGCTTCCAGGATGCAACTGTAATTCGTCACAAATAATCAAAAGGGCGAGGGACATTACTCTATTCAAAGAAAAAACCCCGCGTGTGCGGGGTAAAGGTTTCTCACTGAGTTATAGGTTTATTTTTTCATCAAATAGGCATCGATAGCCTGAGCTGACCTACGTCCAGCAGCCATGGCAGTGCCAACAATGTCTGGTCCGGTAACGCAATCACCGCCAGCAAAGACACCCTCGCGCGTGGTTGCGCCAGTCTCTTCATCTACAACCTTGACTAAGCCCCAGTTATAAGTTTCTAGGTCTGGTGTGGTTTTGCCAAGTACTGGATCAGGCCAATAACCCAGGGCCAGAATGGCGGTATCGGCAGGTACGCTGAAGTTCGATCCTTCAATGGGTACCGGGCGACGGCGACCTGAATCATCCGGTTCGCCCAATTCCATTTCAAGGCACTCAACGGCAGCCAGGTGGCCATCTTCGCCCGCGATGAATTTTACTGGTTGAGTCAGGAAGCGGTATTTTGCGCCCTCTTCCACAGCCATCTGACGGTCTTTCTTACCTCCGGGCATCTCATTTTCAGTACGACGATACAGGCAGGTTACTTCGTCAGCGCCCATACGTAAAGCAGTCCGCAAGCAATCCGAAGCGGTATCGCCGCCACCAATCACGACAACGCGCTTGCCAACCTGTGGAGGTTTGTTTTTGTCTGCGGGTAGATGCGTTGGATCAACATTGCCACGGATCAAGAAGTCTGTAGACTCATACATACCAGGCAGATCGGTACCAGGTGTTTTTTCCATCTTGGCGTCAATACCAACTCCCACACCTATAAAAGCCGCATCGTAGCCATCATTCAATAAATCGTCAACGGTTTTGTCTTTGCCAATATAAGTATTACCTACAAACTCGATGCCTGCTTTCTCAAGGTCTTCCAATTTTGCCCAGACAACATCCTTTGGGAGTTTAAAGTTAGGGATGCCGTAAAGTAATAATCCACCCGGAGCAGGTTTGGAATCATAAATGGTAACCGCGTGTCCCTTTTGGACTAATTTCTCGGCGACAGCCATGCCTGCGGGTCCTGCCCCTACCACAGCCACCTTTTTACTAGTCGCTTTACCAACTGGTATTTGATAAGGCTGGTTCTCGCGTTCATAGTCTAAGACAAAGGTCTCCAGGGCGCCGGTCAAGACCGGTTCTCCGCGTTTATTTCTGGGGCAAGCACCCTGGCAGAGTTGCTCGTGCGGGCAAACCCGTCCGCAGATTTCGGCCAGCGTACTGGTCTGGTGATAGACTTGGGCTGCTTCAAGGAATTTACCTTCCTCGATCAAACCCAATGCTTTAGAAATATCATTGTTGGCCGGGCATGCCTTTGAGCAAGGGGCAGGATCGGGACAATGAATGCAGCGGGTCGCTTCATGTATAGCACGTTCAGGATCAAATGAAATGACAACGTCATCAAAGTCCTGAATTCGTTCTTCGGGGGGGCGCAGATCCAGATCCTGGAAGGGAATCTTCATGCGTTCTTTACGATCAAGTTTTAGTGGTTCGTTTGGGATAGCTGTCATAGCATCCTCCTGAATACATATGTGAATAATAGGACAAGGCCTTGCACAATGATACTTAATGTGAAAGACTCTTTACAAGCCCTAATGTCATTATGGTGAACGACAATCGTCACTTTAAAAACAGATCATGTAAACAAGGTTGAAGCAAAAAAGCCCCATGATGGAGTTCTTTAGCTCTTCGCCTTGGATTCAAACCAAGAACCTAGCGGTTCTAGATATGTACCCCACAGGAGTATCAATTTCTGGCAAAGGGCGTTTTTAAAGTATGTTAGCTAATCTGTACAAAAGTATTTGCAGAGGAGTATTTACTAAGGCAAAATAGAACAAAAAAACTCCACTTTGCAGCGGAGTATATGACATAAAGGCTCCTCGCCTTGGACTCGAACCAAGAACCTAGCGGTTAACAGCCGCTCGCTCTGCCAATTGAGCTAGCGAGGAATGCGAGCGAGATTATAAAGCGAAGGATAGGGGGTGTCAAGGAATATTTGCGATTGCAAGACAACTATGCGCCTGGGCTCCTCTTAATACTTTATCGCACTCAACTCATGCAGCTTGCCGATCTTATGCGAGGCTTCAATACGGCGTACGGTGCCCGTCAGGCCGCGCACAACTAAGCTGTCGGTCCACGCACCTTCACCATGGTATTTCACACCCTTGAGTAGTTCGCCATCCGTAATGCCGGTGGCTGCAAAGAAGACATCTTCGGAAGAAACCAGGTCATCCATAGTCAGTAGTTGATCGAAATCGTAGCCTGCTTCGTTGCCACGGCGAAGTTCATCCTCATCACGAGCATATAGTTTACCCTGGATCTCACCACCCATAGCGCGCAGCGCACAGGCGGCCAATACGCCTTCGGGCGTGCCGCCGATACCAATCAACACGTCAATACCGGTGTCAGGTAGGGCCGTCATCAAAGCGGCAGCAACATCACCATCTGGGATGAGGCGGATACGTGCACCCATATTGCGGATTTCAAACACAAGCTCGTCATGACGTGGCCGATCAAGCACAATAGTTGTCAGGTCTTTTACAGACTTACCCATCGCTTTTGCAATTGCCTTTAGGTTATCCGATACTGACGCCTCAATGTTGATCTTGCCTTTTGCTTGTGGACCAACCGCGATCTTGTTCATATAAACATACGGTCCTGGGTCAAACATGGTACCACGTGGTGCAATCGAAACTGTTGCAATGGAGTTGGTTCGCCCAAATGCTAGCGGGCGAGTACCATCAATAGGGTCTACAGCTACATCCACTTCCGGGGGAGCGCCATTGCCAACGTTTTCGCCGTTATAGAGCATGGGCGCGTTGTCTTTCTCGCCTTCTCCGATAATGATCACGCCATTCATGGAAATGGATCCTAAAACAAGGCGCATAGCTTCCACTGCGGCATGGTCGGCCTTCTCCTTTTCTCCCCGTCCCATCCAGCGGCCAGATGCCAAGGCAGCAGCCTCGGTCACGCGCACAATTTCAAGAGCTAGATTGCGTGTCGGTTGGCTAAGAACCATTTTTTCCTCCAACAAATACGAGTATTATATTAAAAACCATTGAATGTAATAATAACCAATTACGCCAGCCCACAACCATGCATCAAGACGATCAAATGCGCCTCCATGGCCTGGGATTAATGTACTTGAATCTTTGATACCAACTGGGCGTTTGAACAGGCTTTCGCCCAGATCTCCAAGTGGAGCAATCACGCTTAAGATCAAACCCAACAACGCGCCTTGACCGATAGTCAATTCCAGCGGTCCCCAGGTGGTATAGGCAAAAGCGAAGAATCCACCATAAACAGTCCCTGTGAACACTCCTGCCCAGTAACCTTCCCAACTCTTTCTGGGGCTTAGACGTGGAGCTAACTTGTGACGCCCGTAGGCTCTGCCAATACTGTACGCGCCCGAATCTGCCATCCAGACGGAGGGTAAAACCAAGAACACCCACCAACCACCATTTGGCAGATTGCGTAAATCCAACAGATAAGCCCCAACCCAACCTAAATATGCCAAGCCTCCAACAGTGGCGGCAAAATCCAGCGCAGCTTTTTCACGGCCAGCTTCATAGGTGAAAGTATGATACCCAAGGGCCACCAGCATCAAAGCCGCAAACAGTCCGCCCGCAAATTCCGGATAGAAAGAGCGTACTGCCAAAATCAAGAAAACGCCTCCAACAGTAATGTATGTTGAAGGCTTTATCTTGGCTGCACGGAACAGCATCGTATATTCATAGGACGCCATCAAGATAAAAAAACCCATAAACAAAAAAAATGGGATTCCCCCGAAAAGCAATGCTGGCATACCAACTGCCAGCAGTATCAAGGATGTAACGAGTCGTCTAACCATGCGCCTTGCCCACCGCTTCCGTTATTCCGCCGTAGCGACGGTCACGCTGAGCGAATGCTTCCAAAGCACGCTGGTATTTCTCCTTGTTAAAATCTGGCCAAAAAGTCGGTGTGATATACCATTCTGAGTATGCAGCTTGCCAGATCAAGAAATTGCTCACCCGTAACTCACCCGATGTACGTATTATCAGATCCGGATCAGGGACTCCAGCTGTGTACATATATTTGCTGACCATTTCATCATTAACTTCATCTGCTGAAACGCCTTCTTCGATCATATTCTGGATGGCATTGACGATTTCGTCCCGGCCCCCGTAATTGAAAGCAACATTCAATACTAAGCGGTCATTATCTTTGGTCATCTCGATCGCTTTCAGAACTTTGGCCTGAATCTTGGGATCCAAACGTTCCAGCCGCCCGATATGGCGTAACTGTACACCCTCCTTATGCAATTCCGCTAATTCCTTGTCTATTACATCCTCGAGGATACGCATCAATCCCTGTACTTCTTCAGGAGGTCTGCCCCAGTTTTCTGTCGAGAAAGCGTAGATAGTCAAATATTTGACACCAAACTCCACTGAAGCACGAATCACTCGACGCAAATTTTCGGTCCCGGCACGATGCCCTGCTAATCGCGGTAGTCCGCGTGAAATTGCCCATCGACCGTTACCATCCATGATAATGGCAACGTGAAGAGGAAACTTATCCGCAGGTAAAGTAGGGTGGGAGTTGGTCATACAGATAATAGCAAATAGCAGGTTAGTAGGGCTAGACTTCCATGATCTCTTTTTCTTTACCCTGACCACGCTCATTAATTTCTTCTACAAAGCGATCGGTCAGTTTTTGCAAGTCATCTTCACCACGCTTCAACTCATCTTCAGAGATCATCTTTTCTTTTTCAAAATCGCGCATGTCATTTTGTGTATCACGTCGGACATTACGCACAGCAACGCGGGCCTCTTCCAAACGGTTGTTAACGACTTTCACAAGTTCCCGGCGTCGTTCTTCTGTTAAGGCAGGTAGGTTCAAGTGTATGGATTTTCCATCGTTATTAGGAGTCAGGCCCAGGTCTGAGGCAAGAATCGCGCGTTCCACATCTTTAAGCGTGGAAGGGTCAAAGGGCTTGATCAGCAAAGAACGCGGTTCCGGTACACTAATCGAGGCTAATTGCATGAGGGGTGTCGGTGTATCGTAGTAATCCACAGAGAGTTTTTCCACCAGGGCAGGCGTGGCACGACCCGTTCGAATGACCGCCAGATCACCCTCCAATGATTGAATAGCGCCCTTCATACGACCTTCGGCTTCTTTAAGGATGTCTTTTATCACCTCAGCCTCCTGACAAGTACCGAACCTCATTACTTAGGGGAGAAGGAAGGTACGGCACAGGATGGTTATATTTACTTTATAAGGATACCCCAAAATGTAGAAATTCGCTACGGGAATTGCCCGAGTGTGAGAGCATTATCACAGCATTTGATAGTCTCTCAACAATATTACGGAGTAATAAGACACCCTCAAGTTTGCGGATTAAGCACTTACTAGCGTGCCAGCCTTTTTTCCTTTTAGCGCATGCAGGAGTTCCTGGCGATCCCAAAGGTTTAGCACCAAAATTGGCATTTCATTTTCCATGCAAAGAGAGATGGCTGTGCTGTCCATCACCTTCAAACGGCGATTGAGCACATCGATATAAGTAAGCTGGTCAAATTTCTTTGCATCGGGATTCTTTTTGGGATCAGAGTCGTAGACGCCGTCTACTTTTGTGGCTTTGATAACCACGTTGGCGTCGATTTCCATCGCGCGCAAGGCTGCAGCAGTATCGGTTGAAAAATAAGGATTGCCCGTTCCGGCGCTCAGGATGACTACACGCCCTTTTTCGAGATGCCGGATAGCTCGACGGCGAATATAAGGTTCGGCCACAGAGCGCATTTCAATGGCAGATTGAACTCGCGTGTACACGCCAGAACGTTCAAGTGCATCCATCAGAGCCATAGCATTCATGACCGTACCCAGCATACCCATGTGGTCTGCTGTAGCACGATCCATACCGCGATCCAACCCCTGTTTGCCGCGCCAGATATTGCCAGCTCCAATGACAACCGCAACTTCCACACCCATTTCATGGATTTCCTTGATACGGCTGGCAATCGCTTCGGCTTCAGACACATCAATTCCAAAGCCTGATTCCCCGGCCAGTGCCTCCCCACTGAGTTTAAGCAGAATTCGATCATATTTCAATTCGCTCATAGATTCTCTCCCTTTGCAGTCTATCACGAGATAAAGAAAAGGCCAACCCGAAGGTTGGCCTGGCGATTACTCACCAATACTTTCACCCAGCTCCCAGCGATGGAAACGGCGAACAACGATGTTTTCTCCTGTTTTACCAATCGTTTGTTGCAAAAGCTTTTCGATCTTCAGGTCTTCATCGCGGATATAGTTCTGACGTAAAAGGACAACTTCATCTTTGAATTTCTCAAGGCGACCAGTGACAATCTTTTCAATGACCGCATCTGGTTTGCCCTCTTCTTGAGCACGTGCACGGGCAATTTCTTTCTCATGTTCGAGAACATCAGCTGGGATCTCATCATCCTGGACATATTGCGGTTCCGCAGCAGCGATTTGCAGGGCGATTTCGTGCGCCAGATTACGAAAGTCTTCCGATCGCGCCACGAAGTCAGTTTCACAGTTTACTTCCACGATAACACCCACACGACCCTCGCCATGTGAGTAAAGCTCAACAACTCCCTGAGATGCGGTGCGATCTGCGCGTTTGGCAGCTGTTGCAACGCCTTTTTCGCGTAAGAAATCGACAGCTTTATCAAAATCCCCTTTTGATTCTGTAAGCGCTTTTCGGCAATCCAATACGCCTGCACCAGTGGCGCTGCGCAATTCTTTGATCATTTCAGTCGTAATTTCCATATCTAATCCTCGTTAGATGAAACTATTCAGCCTTATCTTCAGACTTGGTCGTAGCGTTTTTAGATGCTTTTTTCTCAGTGGTCGAATCTTCTTTGGCATCTTTTTTCTTTGCCTTGCTAGTGCTTTTTGGCTTCTTGGCTTCTTTTTTCTTCTCTATTTCTTTTGCTTCATCTTCTTTTACAACAGGCTCTTTTTTAACTACTTTCTTAGCCTTCTTTTTTTCTTCGTCTTTCTTCTCTGCCTCTTTTTCTTTATCTTCTTTTACAACAGGCTCTTTTTTAACTACTTTCTTAGCCTTCTTTTTTTCTTCGTCTTTCTTCTCTGCCTCTTTTTCTTTATCTTCTTCTACAACAGGCTTTTTGGTAACTTCTTTCTTGGTTTTCTTTTCTTCTTTTGCTTTATCTTCTTCTACAGCAGCCTCTTTCTCAGCTTCTTTCTTGGCCTTCTTCTCTTCTTTTGCTTTATCTTCTACTTCTTTTGTTTTATCTGCCCCTACCGCAGGCGCTTCGGTTTTATCTTTCTCGGCCTTTTTTTGCTCTTCGTCTTCCTTCTGTACTTCTTCTGGTTTTTTCTCTTCTTCTTCAGCGGGTTGGCGGCTTTCTTGGAGCTTGGCCAATGTGGCCTCACCCAGCAAGTCTTCTTCCTGAATATCCTGATCATCAATTTCCATCTGGGCCGACTTAGCAGCAGGTGTTTCGGTCTCAGGTCGAGCAGCTTCTTCTGCTGCTTCCTCTTCCTTGCGCAGGCCTACACCTTCAAGCACGGCATCCGCTATTTTGGCAACCAGCAACTTGATGGCGCGGATGGCGTCGTCGTTAGATGGGATGACGTAATCAATATCCTGCGGATTGCAGTTGGTATCAACCATAGCTACAATAGGAATGTTCAGCAGATTGGCTTCGTGAACAGCTGCATCTTCTCGGGAAACGTCCACAACAAAGAGCATATCGGGCAGGCGTTTCATATCGCGTATACCAGAAAGGCGGCGTTCTAAGCGAGCGATATCACGCTCAATGAGAAGACCTTCTTTTTTGGTAAGACGATTGATCTCACCGCCATCACGCAGACCTTCCAAGCGTTCAAGCTCCTGCACACGTTGGTGAATAGTGGACCAGTTTGTAAGCGTACCGCCCAACCAACGTTCGGTGACGTAAGGCATACCACAGCGGATTGCTTCGTCCATGATGGTTTCTTGTGCCTGACGCTTCGTGCCGACAAAAAGAATGTTACCGCCTTCCGCTACCTTGTCACGGATAAGATTGTAAGCTTGGCCGAGAAATTTTACTGTTTGTTGTAGATCAATAATATGAATACCGTTTCGCTCTGTGAAGATGAACGGTTTCATGCGTGGGTCCCACTTGTTGGTGCGATGCCCAAAATGGACGCCGCTTTCAAGCAGAGCCTTCATAGATACGATGGCCATAGGGAGAACCTCCTTCGCGTTTGGCCTCCACTCCGTTCTACCCGTCCGGCAACCACGTCTTGAAGTCCGTGGCACGCACCGGTCGGTCCAGGAGCGTGTGAGATTGGGACATTTGTTGCCTGTCCCCAGGCAGAGTTCGTCCCGCCCTTTAGGACGGGAGCGGCGAGATTATACCATAAAATACCTCTACAGCGATTTAATTGACGGGCTGAATACGCTATGATACAATCACGCCCGCCTAAGACGCCCCCATCGTCTAGCGGCCTAGGACGCAGCCCTCTCAAGGCTGAAACCGGGGTTCGAGTCCCCGTGGGGGCACCTCCTAATAACCTCACTAGTTAGTACCCAAACCCATCCAAAAAACATAGGATACGTGGAAGCAAAAATAAAATGTCCAGCAAATAGCTGGATATTTTTGTTGACTCCTAACTTCGCCTATGCAATAATCAATTTTAGAATAAAAATATATAATCAGAAATCAAGGAAATGGAGGAGTTTATGTGCATCAAATTTCGCTTTCTATTAGTCCTCATATTGCTGCTCTGCCTGCCTGGCCTGTTCTCCTGCAACCGCCGTGTTAGAGAATCCGCTACGCCTATGTCTGCCCCTGTTTCCAGGTCCTCACCGGCTGGCGGTTCAGAAACCACTGCCAAGCTTGGATTCCACACCACAGATGCTATCGGTCCAAAAGAATTTGTCGTTATCCTGGCAGATTTTCCTGATATTGAGCGAGGTGTTGACGAAGAAACCATCTCCGAACGCATGTTGTGGTTTCTCAGCGAGTATTTCTATCAGGCTTCTTATGAAAAGCTCGAGTTTGAAGGCACGATGGTCGGCCCTTACAAACTCCCCAAACCGGTAGAAGATTATAAAATTTCTCCGATCAATATGGAGATTGACCGCTCTAGCGTGATCAGTCTGGTGACTGATGTCATCAACCTGGCCGATCCCGACGTTGAATTCTCCGAAGATCTCTACGTCATGATTTCCCTCGGAGCAACAGGTGCGGAATATGGCATGGTCGGTTACTGTGCTATTCCCGGCATGCTCGGTTTCGCAAGTAACAAACCGCTCACAACCAAGAGTGGTGAAGTGGTCGCAAATGCGGTTGTCTTTTGCCAAAACGCACACCTGGGCACTTATATCCACGACAACCTGCACATGCTTGGTGGTGTGATCGACGATCAGCGCACAACCCCCTGCCTTTACGATCACGACTTGCAAGCCAAATATATTGGCGGCCAGGATCAGGCCAAAGTTACCGTCAACGTGGGCTTTTGGGACCCACTCTCTTCTCATTGGCCCTATAAGCGAGAATTACCTCCTACCGGGCTTACTTCCTGGACCAAAATGCGGCTTGGCTGGATCGATCCCGATCAAATTGAATTGGTCTACCCGGGTGAAACCACTACTCTGCAGTTGGATCCGCTCGTTGGCGGAGAGACCGAGACCCTGGCGATAAAAATACCCCTCAGCGAGCATACTTATTACCTGCTCGAGAACCGCCAAGCTGTCGATTCGGACGCCAACCTGCCTGCCGATGGCGTCCTGGTGCTCTACGGTGATGACCGGGTGAAGGAATGCCGAGAAGGGAAAGCACCGATTAAAATCATAGATGCCAACCCATCCGTCCCTTACTACAATGACGCCGCTTTCGATATTGGTGCACAAGAAACCTACATCGACACCGATAACAACCTGGCTATTGTTTTACTCAACAAAGAGGGTCTTTCCTACGAAATCCTGATCACCACACCAGACCAGGTTAATTCCTTACTCATCAATTGAATGCAATCAACAAAGAATGAAGACCCATGTGAATGGGTTTTTTTATTTACTTGAAAAGCATTAACGATACAATTTGTCCTCAACCATAAGATGAAAATGCTAAATTTTCCAAATATCGTTGCGCACTTTGACTTTGAAGGTATTTTTCTCGATGCCATCCCATATGGAAGAGGCCACATAAACGATACCTATGCAGCCCGTTTCCAACAACCAGACGGCAACATCCGACGCTATATCCTGCAAAGGATCAACACACGGGTTTTTGAATTTCCTGAAAAAGTAATGCACAATATACAATTGGTGACCTCCCACTTGAGAGAAAAATTTATCCAAGCAGAAGTTGACCCAACCCGTAGAGTGCTAACATTGATTCCCAATCTGAATGGCAAATTTCATTATATTACGCCATCTAGAGAGTTTTGGCGGGCCGAGACCTTCGTCGAAGGCGCACAGACCTATATATCCGCTCGCAGCATCGAGCATTATTACCAGGCCGCCAAGGCATTCGGGGAATTTCAAACAAATTTGCACGACTTTCCCATTGGAAAACTGCACGTAACCATCCCGAATTTTCATCATACTCCTAAGCGCTTTCAGGATTTTGTTTCGGCCTGTGAGCAGGATGTAGCTAATCGAGCGCAGACAGCCAAACTTGAAATCGAATTCCTATTTAAATACAGTACTGAAATGAATTTTTTGATAGATATGGTATCGCAGGGCAAAATTCCCATGCGCGTCACGCACAATGATACCAAATTGGATAATGTCATGATTGACGATATCACGGGGGAAGGCGTATGTGTCATCGATTTGGATACTGTCATGCCTGGGTTATCGGTATTCGATTTTGGTGATACCATTCGCTCCTGTGCGAACACAAGTCTCGAAGATGAACCGAACCTATCGAAAGTTTCATTTGATTTGCATATTTTTGATCGTCTGGCCCACGGCTTCCTGGATGCCACACGAGGCACCTTAACCAACTCCGAAATCGACCAGTTGGCTTTTGGGGCTAAGTTGATTACGCTGGAACAGGGTATGCGCTCCCTGACAGATTACCTGAACGGAGACAAATATTACAAAATTAATCACCCTGAACACAACCTCGAGCGCACTCGCACACAACTGAAGCTGGTGCAGGAAATGGAAACTCATTTCGATGATATGCTCAAGGTTATCGAGCGGTACAGATCATAAAGTGGACCTGGTAATCTAACAAGTTACAATAGTGAAAGGCATTGGTGCATGAAAGGCTAGACAAAAGTGGCGTGACTGAGTAAATTTGGTTT
>CAZCPP010000029.1:0-20311 GCA_964500655.1 uncultured Anaerolineaceae bacterium
TGCTCACCCCAACAAGGTTTTTGACCTGATTTTGCTACTTTAAGAAAGCCCTGGTATTGGCAAAGAGTGGTTAGACCTGTCAGGCCAGTTGGACTATAATATGCTTCATGATAGAGTTGACCATCCCTGGCCGAGAACCTGTGAGCATTCGGCACTTAGTTACCGATGTAAATGGAACCCTCGCCGTAGATGGTGTTCTAATAGATGGGCTTGCTAGACGAATAACCTCCCTGCGCGATCGATTGAAAATTCACATGCTCACTGCCGATACACATGGTCGTCAGGCAACAATCGATGAACAACTCAATCTGAAAGCAATCCACGTTCAACCTGGAAAGGAAGCAGCCCAAAAAGCTGATTTTGTGCGTGATTTGGGTGCAGATTCCGTAATTGCTATTGGACAAGGCGCCAATGACGCGGAAATGCTAAAAATCGCAGCGTTTGGTGTTTGTATAATGTCATTGGAAGGCGTAGCTGTTGAAACATTGGTCTCCGCCGACATTCTTGTTCCAGATATTTTTGCCGCTCTCGATCTGCTCGATAAACCAGTTCGTATTGTTGCGAGTTTGCGTAAATGACTCTTCCAAACGAATCAACCCAGCCCACCGAGCCACACCCTGATTCACGTATCAGTGCCCGTGCCCGTCGTCGGCGTGCTCGTCGTGCTTTATTCCCGAAAGATGCGGAAGGCCGTGCCGCTGTTGTAGCAACTCTTGCAAAACGCGCTTTCCCCTCATACGATCTTTTTATCTATTCACTTGTTTGTGGAGCAGTTCTAGGGGTAGGCTTTTTCCTTGATTCGTATGGCGTGCTGGTACTTGGTATTCTCTTTGCACCATTGATGGCACCGATTGTCGGTCTTGTGCTTTCCGTAATCAGCGGGCTTCCGCGATTGTTTTTTCAAACACTAGCCGGATTATTCGTCAGTGCTCTGCTAATCTTCGCCACCAGTGCCCTTGCTGGCCTGGCATCACGTTTGTTCCTGCCACGTACTTTCAATGCAGCCTTTACCCTAAGCCGTTTGTGGTACCCTGATATGGTTATCATGGCAGTGGGGATGGTTTTACTAACTGTATCGTTTGTGCGTTCTGAAAGTAAGCCCTACTTGCCCAGCGTTATCGTAGCATTTGAATTATTCATGCCGCTCAGTGCTAGTGCATTTGGCATAGGTAATGGAGTAGGCGATCTCTGGCCATATGGGGTGCTGGTTTTTGTCGTTTATTTTGCCTCGGCGACAATTTTTGGATTGATAACACTTGCCATCTTGCGTTTTCGTCCACTTTCAAATGCGGGATATGTTTTTACCTTTGGTGTTTTTACCACTGTTATTTTGGCCGTTTTCCTGTTGATTGATCCTTCAAAGTCGCCCCCGGTGGAAACAATAACCGAAACGATTGAACAGACTGCAACTCTGACTCTTGCTCCGCTTTCCAGTGATATATCATCTGCAACAGCGCATCCTTCCACGACCTCAGTTGCACCGAGCCCAACAAAAACCGAATCCACCCCTGAAGAGACTTTCGAACCAACCGCCTCAGCGACAGAAGGATCCGTAACGCCGGTACCATTGACGTTGGAAGTGACCTTACCTGTTACCAAAACGCGTACCACAACCCCGGCTCCCGAACCAACGCCAGTCTATGCGGTCATCCACGCGCGGGAAGGTGGTGGAGCATATATTCGCAAAGAACCAGGTGGGAACGTACTGGCTACACTGGATAACGGTGCTATCGTCCAAATTCTGCCCAATACGCAAGAGCATAATGGTTCATTATGGATCAATATAGTAGCCACACGTAACGATATCCGTGTAGAAGGCTGGATTATTCAAACTGTCCTTGAAACAGCTACCCCTATCCCAAATTGGGATCCATCAGAAACCCCAACTCCGCAGGAATAATTACGACATACCCCTTCGCATGAGGAGATAACATACATGCCTATTCACTTCGGTACAGACGGCTGGAGAGCCGTAATTTCAGACACGTTTACTTACAGCAACCTACGCATGGTGGCTCAGGCAATAGCCGATGCAGTAGCTTCAGATCATTGGGATAAATCCGGAAACGGCGGGGAAAAACCAGACCCAAAGAAGATCGTGGTCGGCTTCGATACACGTTTCTTGTCTGACCGCTATGCCGGTGAAGTTACACGTGTTTTATCTGCAAACGGATACACAGTCTTTTTAACACAGGCTGATGCGCCAACTCCCGCTATCTCCTATGCTGTCAAACATCACAACGCGATTGCAGCAGTAGTTATTACAGCCTCGCATAATGCACCGCGTTATAACGGCGTGAAACTCAAAGCGGCATTTGGTGGTGCGGCCTTACCCGAGCAATGTCGCCGAGTAGAAGTGTATATCAACGACAATGAGCAGCGTTCTCGTGGCCCCAATCTAATGGATTTTCATCAAGCGCGAAAAATGGGGTTGATCAAAAAATTCAATCCTTTGCCCGCCTATTTTGACCACCTGCGAACCTTAATCAATACAGACATAATCGCCGACGAGCCGCAACGGGTGGTTGTGGATTCTATGTACGGTTCCGGCCGTGGCGTGACAAAATCCTTTCTCCAAGGCACAGGTTGCGAAGTGGTTGAAATTCGCAACGAGATGAACCCGGGTTTTGGCGGTGCACACCCTGAACCAATTTCAAAACATCTCGATCCATTAGTTTCGGCTATCAGTTCAGGGAGAGGAAATTTCGGCATCTGCACCGATGGTGATGCTGACCGCATAGGTGCAATGGACGGACGTGGTAACTTCGTTGACCCACACAAGATCATGGCTCTCTCACTAAAATATCTAGTTGAGAGGCGGGGGTTGAGTGGTGCGGTAGTACGTACTGTTTCAACCACACGCATGGTCGATCGCTTGGCTAAACGATATGGGTTGACTTTGTATGAAACTCCAGTTGGCTTCAACCACATTGCTGATTACATGATGAGTGAAGATATTTTGATTGGTGGGGAAGAATCAGGTGGCATTTCGTTTAAGGGGCATATACCCGAAGGTGATGGAGTCGCAATGGGTCTACTTTTGATTGAGATGATTGCAGCAGCGAAGAAGTCATTGCATGAAATGGTGAATGAATTGCTAGAAGATGTAGGTCCGGCATTCTATGAACGTAGTGACTTGCGGTTGAAACGGCCAGTGCCCAAGGCCGAGATGGCAGATATTCTCACGAAACAAGCTCCGGCAGAGATAGGAAGCGAAAAGGTAACCGAGGTCAGTACACGAGATGGGGTTAAATACATCATGTCCGACGATTCATGGTTGCTGATCCGCCCCTCCGGTACGGAGCCAGTGTTGCGTGTTTACGCCGAGGGCCGCAATCAAGAAATGGTTAAAGCTTTATTGGGCTATGGTGAGCAGGTGGCTGAGATGGTTGTCTAATGCCCGAGCAACCGTCACGTTTTTGGGCTCTGTTTGAAGCGCTGTTAGTCAGCATAGTCTGGGGTTCATCCTTTATCTTCGTCAAATTGGCGCTTACAGAGCTCGGCCCGCTAACAATCGGTGGGCTGAGGTATTTTCTCGGGTTCGCATGCCTACTGCCTTTCTTGCGTCGTATTAGTTTCTCTCTTTCCCGCTCTCAATGGGTCCGCATGGCATTGCTTGGATTTTGTGCTTATACATTAGGCAATGGCGCCTTATTCTGGGCCTTGCAATATTTACCAGCAACAACTGGCTCATTCTTAATGAGCGCAATCACGATTACTGTTCTTCTGGGCGCTATCTTCTGGTTGCGGGAAATACCCAGCCGCCTACAGGCTGTGGGAGTTTTTACTGCCATAGCAGGCATGGCGTTGTTCTTTTCCCGAGGTTTAGCGCCAGGAGAGTCGCTTGGATTGCTACTTTTCACACTAGCCTTGCTCGGCTTTACTCTGTTTGGCTTGCTCAGCCGGATTGCAGCCATTGAACGTAAGATTGACATTTTCACTTTGACAGCTTTACCTCTTGCTATCGGTGGCGGACTACTTCTGATAATTGCCATAATCTTGGAAGGGATTCCCCGCGCGTCACTCCAAATCTGGGGCCTGATTCTTTTTCTAGCAGCAATTAACACAGCCTTAGGTTACGTGCTCTATAACCATGCCCTACAGGGACTGCAAGCAATTGAAATGAACGTGCTGCTCAATCTCACCCCCGTCTGGACTGCATTATTCGGTTGGTTGTTGCTGGGCGAGATTTTGGCAGGTCTGCAATGGGTAGCTATTTTTATTGTTATGGTGGGAGTTGCGCTGGTACAACAACGAAATCACAAAAAAAGAGCCTGATTATATGCATGTAATCAGGCTCCTCGCTTACTAATAAAGATTATCGGGTTGGTATAACCCGCAATCTGCGTACCAGGAAAATGATGGCCACAAGTACCATTGCAGAGATCACCAGTCCCGGAAGCCCGACATCATCAGCAAAACCCGAGTTCGGCAGGGCCGTAGAGGTTGGCACAAATGTCAACGTGGAAGCGGCTACCTGTGTTAACCCGGCAGCAACAGTAGCTGTAGCAGGATCCGGAGTGAGAGTGAACTCCAGCGTATTGGTGGCTGCTGGCTGGGCAACTACCGGCGTATCCGTAGGGAGGAGCGTTTCAGTTGCTTGTGGTGTTTGAGAGAGGTCGAAAGCGACACCTGTAGCTGTTAGTGCATCATTCACCTGCGCATTCTGAGTGGCTAGGGCATTTTGTTCATCCTGTTGCGCAGCATTTTGCTGCGGTAAGATTAGCAAAACATACCCTGCAAGGCAGGCAATAGAGAGCAATACAATACCACCCAGGATTCCTGCGGCGATCAGGAATGTGCGATTACTGGATTCTTCGGGTGGAATTCCATCATCAGCATAATTAAGATCATCACCTTCGTACATAAATCACTCTCCTCACTCTCAATGCGACGTAGCCTTGTAGGTCTCTGGTTACGTTGACAATATTATCTCACAATTTCCAAGTTTACTAAAGGAACAACGATTTGTTCACCGTTTTCCAGTTTTACGTCTGCAGTTGGAGCGCGTAACCCACTCGGCAACTTGGTAAGTCCAGAATGCAACCTGCTAAGGGTTCCAATAACGCCTGCATGCGGCGCGCGTCGCATGCGTACAGTTTGACCGGGTTCCAATGTATTAATATCTTCTGGAAAAGGCGGCTCTTGCGAAACTGGCAAAGGAATAATAACTTCGGGTCTGGCGCCAGTATAGCGGTTAAAGGCTTCGGCGTTGATGGTAGCTTCGCGCTTGGTGTTGCTGGTCAGTAACTTGTATGCCATTGAGTTCATGGAGAATTGCCCAAATCCATCAATTGACACAATTGGGAAACGCATTTGCTGTGCAATGGGTAGTAACGTAGGTTGAATGCTAGATAAGATCAATCCACGCACAGGCAACTCTGCGGCAGCGCGCAAGGTGTCAGCGTCGTGCACGATCCCAGCAAGGATGACAGATCCTCGCATGCTAATATCCAGACGTGAAGCAACAAGCACGTCATCCGGCTTATCGGTCAGATTTTGTAACAGACCAGTGTCGATACGTCCATTACCCCATGAGCCCTGGATCAATGCGCCAACTGTACGGATGAGCGCCCCCCGATAAGGGATAATCTGTACGACTATACCAGGCAATCCCGCTCTAAGCTGAACTGCTGTATCGCCGGTTTCCATCAAGACCTGCCCACCACCAGCCGCTACCACACGGCCATCGCGTGGTGCGCGCAGGGTACGTGGGATGATGCCTTTGCTTACAGCAATCTCTTTGCCTTCAGATACCTTATCATCCACTTTTACACGGATCAGTCGATCAGCAACCTTTAGGGAAATGTCTAGAGTGCGGGCAACGTCGATCAGTACATGCTCGCGCGACCAAGTAGCTTCTGCAATCACATCAGTAGGCGCAACGTTTTGATTAAGCTTTGCCAGAACCGTTCCGGCTACCGGTAAAACCCGTTCACGTTCCACGGTTGTCAGGGACAGAATATGATTGATGGGTGCAAGCATGCGATCAGCCTCCCACCGACCAGTGCCACTTTTTGAACAGTTCGCGACGGCGCACTGGGTCATCAGGCAGTGCAAGCGGTCTGCCACGTGCATCGATGACTACACCTATGACACCACCGGCAACTTGCAAGACAACATTGCGCCCAGGACCGTTGCCAACATTGGAACGATGCAGGGTTTGTAGGGTGAGACGGGCCGTTTGCCCCAAACTGAGTGGCAGAATATGAAGCCCACCAAATTTGACTTCGGCTGAGGCATCGCTGCCATCTTCGTAAGTAATACGAACTCGTAAAACTGGTGTCCCGTATCTGGCTGAACTTATAACAGACACAACAGTACCTAGGCTCATAAAGGCACCTGATTCCAGCACTTGCACAGGCAGAAGATGATTAGTTTCGGCTGCTGCTCCTAATAACGGGAGTAAGTTGTTTTGATCCAAGATGATGGAAGTGATTCCTACTGGTTGCAATGCATCCAACAAAATTAACAAGCTTTGCCCGGGAGTGGGCGCATCACTCAACGCACCTCCGCCTGCCAAAATAGGCTCGAACAAAGGTGTCAGGCCCTTTTTTAGTACTCGTACTTCTGGTGGAAAATTGCGTTTTGCATTCTGCATCGCCAGATACAGTGCCTGCCGCGAAATGGCATGACCAATGGCATGATCTTCTTTTGTGGCCGGAATTGTGCCTGGATAGAGCGAGCGCTGGTGCAAATATTCATGTACAACACTGGGTGCAATATCGAGATGCAACCAGCGTAAAATATCTTCAAGTTTTGTATATTGTAACAATCCGGGCAGGTTGTCACCCAGCCCAAACTGTGGATATACCCCCAGCGTGAGCTTGCCATTAAAACCAGCTGCAACCATGGCTGCAGATGGCCCCAAATCTACACCTAGAATGCCCCTGCTCGTACCATTCATCTGGCTTAAGAAGCGGATGATGCGACCCTCGGCATAAGCCGTAGGCAAGACACGGCCACCAGCCCATTTTCCCAGTAGATCTACTCCTGGCATTTGGCGAGTGCGCACGTCAGAAAAAACTTGGGCAAGCTCGCGGGAAGCAGGCGCAAGATCCTCAGTATCGAGAGATGGACGAATATTGGGACTGAAATGCAATGCAGGGGTCAAGTTCTGAAGGGACTCCTTAACCGAATCGGCCAGATTTTGATTCCCTGAAAAGAGTATTGCCGGGCGTTTTTCTTCTGGCATCAGGTAGCACGCCAGGCCAACTGCTTCCAGAATTCCCTGGACTGAACGCGATGCACCCCCGTCAGTACCACCAGCTATGATAATGACATCTGGACGCGCACGCAGGGTGGCATCAATCTTTTCATCGGGCTTTCGCTGATCACTCAAATCAAAGGTTTCAATTACACTCAGATATGCTGTCTCGGCAAGTCGTTTCGCACTCTGCAAAGATACGTCAGATAGCAGACCAACTACCACGGCACGCAACACTGGTCCGGCTGACAATGTAGCCGCAAACATATCCACACCTGACCCATCGGGTTGCACCGGTGAAATGAGTTGATCGTTTTGGTCAAGCAATTTTTTTCCCGTAACAGATTGTAAGTTAGAAATTGCCTGAAACATGCCCATCGTTAAGTCTTTGAAGGGTGCTTCAGCCGTGGATGGCGCCTGCCCAGAAGCAATAAAGCGATATTGGCCATCTACAACATCAAATAACACCGCTCGCGTGGATGATGCACCGATGTTTACAGCCATAAGTGAAGTGTCTTGAAGTAACGAGACCGGCATAATAAGTTTAGAACGATGGCATCACAGTTTGGATAACAATTTGGATAAAATCGAGAATGGCATCCACGCGTTCGATCAGGGCTGTGAGAGCTGCCATGTATACGCCTGCAAACAGCACGCCAAAGGTGGTAGCTATAAAGAATCGGCCTATCAGGGATAGAATATTGATAAATAAATTACGTTTTGTAGAACCGCCTGCTTGTTGGCGTGCTCCAAAATGGAAGTAAGCCAGTGTACTAACAACACCTAACAAGATAATTCCGCTGGACAGTAGAATGCGAGTCATTTCCCCAAAATTATTTACCTGTCCTACATAAAAGCCGTCTATTGTAGCGCTGATTTGAGGCATAAGCGTGCCTTGTAGCGCGCCACCGATCGTTACTGCGGCGCCCACACCTACCAGATATGCAACTGACAGTTGTCCCAATCGGGATAATCGTGCTGAAACTTTGGTTATTAGTAAGGCGCTTCCCAGCAACGGAAAAACTAACAATTTGTCTGGCAAGTCGCCAGTAAATGCTTCTCCAGACCAAATAGGTTGAACTAAAAGGGGAACTATAACCTCGAGTATAGCCACAGCAGCTACATATCCGGCAGCTACACCGACAAATACATAGGTCGCTGCCCGAAAGAGCGGATTGTCACCAGGTAACAAGTAACTCAATATAAGAATTGTGATAATAAAGCTAACAGATCCAGAGAGCAGGTCTAAAGATAACGCCTCCATGCTACCTCTCGCCTTGTTCTTTGCGACGTGCCTGCCAACCTGTAACAAAGCTCCACAGTGAACCGAGCGAAATCATCGCAACTGCAGTTAGTAAGCCAAAGCCATAGGCGTCCCAATAGCGACGTACTGTACCAGGTCGCCCACTGTTGACTTGTTCGATAGGTGCACTACTGTCCAAACCTGTGACCATCCCGTCAACTTGGCCGGATTGCACATAGGGAAGGATCATAGGGCCTGATTGCGCGCTTGAAACCACCAGGAGCTGAGTATTTCCACGTGCTTTTTCGGTTTGTTCGATCCAGATGCGGGTGGTTTCCACATCATCGGTAAGCAAAATAATGGTGGCAAAGTTAGATAAACTGCTAACATCTTGTAAAACAGGGGTCTCCCAGGCATTATTTCCTAATGTGGATAATGGTTTCGTATTTGCAGGACTCTCAGCAAAAGCCAACACACCAGCCCCCCCACCAGGTAAAAAACCAAGATTAATAAAATTTTCCCCACGTGTAAATTCACGATCTTGCTGTAATTTCGCCATAAGACGTTCAGCTAGCCCCGTGCCGGTTGGCGTTGACGAAATCAAACAAAGGCGTGGATGCTTGAGCGTTATCATGTAATCAATTAAAGGTGTAGCTGTTGCTTCCAACTCTCCTGCTAATGCAGCTTCATAATCAAATATCATTAGGATTTGTGCATCCTGGGGTAACACTTCTTTTATATGTTGCAAAGCTAATGGTGGTTCAGATAAAACAGGTATAGGAATCCTATGTGTTCCGGAATCGACTGTTACACCCACAACCAATATAAGTAATCCTGTAATAAGCCAGCGCAGTATGCGCTGTGAAAGAATTACTTTCTGGGTAACAATCGGCTTTGGGTGAATTTCCTCAGTCAGTATTTGTTCCAGCATGGCCGCGCTGGACTGTTGTTCATCATTGGCTTGAAGTTTGATTGTGTAAGCTTTGGGTTTGCTGGAAGGCCCAACTCCTGATACAGCCGGCAGGACACCGCGTAACCCAGCTAATGGGCCACTATTTTCTAAGGGTTGGTTTGCCAAGCCTTCACCATCTGTTTCGGAGAGCACAGACTCGACCGGTCGCATGGCTTGCACCCAACTGGGTAGATTGGCAGGATCCAAATCTGCCGCTGGAGTACCCTCAGCAACCACAGGAGTGCCATTATCTGTTTTTCCACCAGCATCTGATAGCCAGTCGGGTATATTCATAGAGAAGATCGCATCGACATCTTCCGTAGACAGGGGCGCTCCATCATCGTCAACAAAGGCGGATTGAGCGTCGGGTTGCATGGAAGGTTCGTCTGTAGTAAAGGCCGGAGTTTCTGACTGGTCTGCGGGCTGCTCGGCTTTGGCTGTTCTCCCATCCAGAGATGAAAGCCAATCAGGGGTTTCATCTTCGGCAGTAGCTTGTATTGGTTCCTGTTGTGGAGTGACATCAGTCCCTTCGTCGCCAAGCGATGCCAACCAATCTGGTGTTTTGCCCTCAAAGGCAGGTTGAGATTCGTCCTCCACAAATACAGCGCTTGAGGCAGATTCACTGCCTTGGGGCGTCACACTTTCCTCTTCAAGTGAAGATATCCAATCAGGCTTGTCGCCTTCGATAAGAGGTTGATCCGTCTCACCTTGCAATGTAATTTCTTCAGCATTTTCTTCACCTGGGGAATGCATCCACTCAGGTAAATTACTTTCGGTAGCGGGTGATTGTGACTCGACGTTTCCAGTGCTTTCTTCACCGAGAGACGACATCAAATCGGGCATATCACCTTCAACCGCTGGCTGAACAGGTTCTTGATGTGCGCTTGCTTCTTCAGTGCTTTCCTCACCAAGAGACGACATCCAATCCGGTGACGCGCCCTCAAGAGCGGGCTGAGCAGTATCCGGCGCCGGGGAAGCCTCAGTACTTTCTTCGCCTAGCGAGGCCAGCCAGTCAGGTGTATTGCTTTCGCTGGTGGTGGTTCGCGGTGTTTCTTCTATGGTCGGAGCAACCTGGGCAAGTTCATCAACTCCCGTCCCTGCTGGTAGTTCAATTCCGGTCTGGCTTTCTGGTTTCTCATCAGCACCTTGTAACCAGCCTGGGAGATCGCCCTCAACAATTAGATCTTCTTTGTCAGAATCTATTTCAGGGGCAGAATCAGCCTTGATATCAGCAGTAATTTCAAAATCCAGATCTGCTGCGGTCGGTTGCAATTCGGTTTGCGGGGGGGCTTCTTCCGTAGAATCAGTTAAAAATGCTGAAAGCTCGTCCTCGCCTGCTTGTTCATCTACTTTGCTATCACCCAGATTAGCAACCCAACCAGGCAAAGAACTGGCACCACTCTCTAGCGAATCTGTCGTCTTCTCACTCAGCATACTTTCAAGCGCTGACAATTGATCATCTTCTGATGATTCTTCTTCGATTACAGCTTGCCCCTCTTCACCACGCAAGCCTGACAACCAATCGGGAATCTCTTCATTATCTTCAGTATCAGACTGCAGACCAGCCAATAGGTCAACCGACTTTTTAGTTTGGACCGCATCACTCTCTGCCAGATCCTGCTCCTTATCCTCGGCAGAGTCGCGTGCCTTTTGCCGGACCTCGCGCAACCATTGTGGCAAGACTGGCTCAAGCTCACCAGTATCTATGGGAGTAGGCTTAGCACCCGGTTGGATTGGGGGCTGCGAACGACTTAATTCATCTGTAAGAGGTTTCAGACGTGCTTCGCAAAATTGACAGACATCCAAATCTTCTGGATTGGGTTTACTGCACATGGGGCATTTGATCTCAGCCATCAATTGCCTCCATATGGACGGTCAATACCAAACAGTACACGAAGACCCGTTGTAAGCGCACCCAGTGCCACACCGATCAAGATGCCGCGAGCACCAGCTGCTGCAAAAATCTGGGTCAGCCAAGGTAGAACTATGTCACTCAGGAGCGGGAATTTCCCAAATATTGGTAGAGGCGCTGATGCCAACAAGACAACTATGAAAACTCCCAGGAAAACGAAACTCATTACATCAGCCCGATGGCGTAGTAGACGGGCACTTGCATACACTAAAGTAACTGCCAGCAGTGCCATCAAGGCCGCTTCAGCTGGGATTATTATTGCTTCTAGGGTAATCTCCCGGAAATATTCCTGGATTGTTTCCTGGATTGGGTTGTCAACTCCAGTAGCAATCCCAAATATGGCTGTAGCAAACATCGCTACGATCAATAAAATGCTGTAGACACCCCCCTTTTGTCGGGTGAGAATCTTGCGCCAGTGCACACCTAAAAGATTAATCACCCCTACCAGAATTGCAACGGCTGCGAGAATGACAGCCCATCGTACAAGTACAATACGGAATATGAGCAGATTGCTGCCAACTGGAACAAAATAGCCTAATAAAACAAATAACCCAGAAGCAATTGCGATAACAGCAGTCGCGATAGCAAGGATACGCATTAGAAAAATCCAGCGAACTTTCCGAAGGATCCCAACAGCAAAATCACAATAATGATCGCTCGTAACACATCCTGCACTTGCAAGCTAGCCTGGTGAGCAGCGCCTGCGTTGCTGTATGCTCCAGTAGCAAAAAGCTCTTCACCGACCAACGGATCGTCTACGCTGGCGTATAGAATTGCCTGGGCCGTAAGATCATCTGTGGCGGCGACAGCGATACTATTGGTGCGCTCGGCCGTATCGGTTAGCAAGCCGACTTCAGCGCCAAAATGGCCAATGATGATGTTCGCTGAAACGTTTTCATCTCGCATGGATGGAATAGTTCCAGCAGCGTAAGAGAAGGGTGTCAGGCCAGTCAGTCGCCCAGTGGTGGGATTGTATACCTCCTCCGCGCCGGCAGCCTTGTATCCGGCTTGCAACGTATCCCGTGACAGGATTGCTACGTCGCCGGCACCAGAAGTGACCACCGGCGACTTGTCACTGGCAGAGGTTTGTTCTGCTAGGTGTCGTAGCATAGCCAACCCGGCGAGAGCGGGTGCTCCGTCAGGAGATTGCAGACCACCTCGTCCAAGGGATATGTGCAGGCGGGTGCCATCTTCCACAGAAATACCCACTGCGCGTATCAGTCGTGTGAAAGCCGGGATATCACGAAAGGTAGGCTGAGACCTTCTCCGAATCAGAGTTAAACCCAGCAATAAACCAGTCGCTACAATTACAATAATTAACCCAGAAACTAATTCAAGAGCGTCACTCACGCGGAAGCCTCCTCGCGCAAGTAATTAGTAAACGCCTGTAATTCCTCCTCATCTTCAAGAATGCGTGCCAATGCTGTGATTTGTTCCCCGCCTAAAAATGGCTGCGAAAAATATAGCGCCTGGGAACAAAGCAGGGTGAACGGCCCCCCTGCTTCAAGCAACCAGGCGGCAAGGGCAGAAAGCTTCCAGTGCTGAAGGCGTTCAGCCCAAGCGGGCCAGAAGGCGCGCGGCATATGCATGAGGAGAGTATAGCATAAATATTATGGTCGATTACACGCTAGAGGTTGCCCCGTAAGGTATAAGAATTACAGGAAGGTTGCAATTCTAGATTGCTTACATTTATCATATATAGAGAGAAAATCTGCAAATCCACCCATAGTATAATCCGTCTAGAAATTCATCTGGAGGCAACATGAGCGAACAAAAGATTCGTGTACTGGTCGCTAAACCGGGTTTGGATGGGCACGATCGAGGCGCAAAGGTAGTAGCCCGTGCCTTGCGGGACGCGGGTATGGAAGTCATTTATACTGGCCTGCGACAGACTCCTGAAATGATCGCCGAAGCAGCCTTGCAGGAAGATGTTGATATAGTAGGTATGTCCATTTTGTCGGGGGCCCATATGGCGCTTGCACCACGTGTGCTTGAACTGCTCAAAGCCAATGGACAGGAGCAAGTTAAGGTCTTTATTGGCGGCATTATCCCGGATGAAGATCTACCTCGCTTGAAAGAGATGGGTGTGACCGGTGTCTATGGTCCCGGCGCTTCGACGGAGGATATCATCCGCGAGGTGAAAGCATCGGTAGCAAAGTAAACGTTTTACATAATATCATGTGTAAAATGTTTTTTTGATTGCAAATGAATCTTGTAGAAGAAATCCTTTCCGGTAACCGCTTGGCCTTGACTCGGCTGCTCACACAAGTGGAAAACGATACAGCAGATGGGCGCAGTGCGCTGACCGATCTATTCCCATATACTGGCAAAGCGCATCTCATCGGTGTGACTGGTGCGCCTGGTACGGGAAAATCATCCCTGGTCAACCAACTGGCGTTACATCTACGCAAGCAGGAAGAACAGCGCATAGCAATTGTTGCTGTTGACCCATCCAGCCCCTTTACCGGTGGCGCAGTATTGGGTGATCGAGTACGAATGCGTGATCTGGCGGGTGATCCTGGTGTATTCATACGTTCGATGGCTTCACGCGGTTCACTTGGTGGATTGGCACAGGCTACCGCTGGTCTGGTGCAGGTTTTCGACGCTGCAGGTTATAACATTGTCCTTATTGAAACTGTTGGCGCAGGGCAAGCCGAAGTAGAAATTGCACGTTTAGCACATACCACCTTGGTCATCGAGGCACCTGGATTAGGAGATGATATTCAGGCAATAAAAGCAGGGATTCTGGAAATTGCCGACATTCTGGTAGTGAACAAAGCCGATCGTCCTGGAGTGGAGAGCACACTAAGGGCACTGAAAAGTGCGTTGGAACTGGCTCACCCTGTACAGCACGTGTTCCAGCACCACGGCAAGTTGGAAGTAGTGGAAGCTCCTAATATGCCTGTCTATAATTCATGGATCCCGCCAATACGTCAAACGATAGCAACTGAAGGCACAGGCATTGTTGAGCTAATAGACGAAATTAAACGACACGAGGAACATCTACGAGAGAGCGGGGATTGGGCTGCTCGTGAGCGTAGCAGGCTGGGTTCCGAGTTGGATGCTATGTTACAGGAGATGCTAGTCACACGTTTTCGTGAGAAAGTCTCAGAAGTGCGTTACGATGAAGTACTCGAACAAGTTTTCCAACGTGAGCTGGCTCCCTGGGATGCGGTTATAACCTTATTAAATGGGCGATCAAAATGAGCATAATTTACGGTGAACGAATCCGACTGCGCAGCGCCGAACGCAGTGATCTTGAAAAATTTGTTGAATGGATTAACGATCCTGAAGTAACAGCAGGACTCACACTGTTTTTGCCAATGTCATCAATCGATGAAGATAAATGGTTTGAAAATGTCATGCAGCGACCACAAGAAGAGAAGCCTTTGGTAATCGATGTCAAAGACGGCAAGGGTTGGCGTTTGATCGGAAACAGCAGCTTCTTCGATTTTGACTGGGTAGCGAGATCAGCGGAAGTTGGTATCATGATCGGTGAAAAATCAATTTGGAATCAGGGATATGGATCTGAAGTGATGACATTATTATTGCGCCACGGCTACGAGACCCTGAACCTGAATAGAGTATATCTAAGGGTTTATGCCGCAAATAAACGCGCCATCCACGTGTATGAGAAAACCGGATTCGTACACGAAGGGAACATGCGGCAGGCTGTATATAAAAATGGGAAATATAGTGATGTTTTATTAATGAGTGTTCTACGTGAAGAATGGGATGCATGGGATAAGGAGAATTGATGTCGCATCATAATAGCCGCGAAATGAAAGTATATGGGGATATTAAATTGTATGCCGGGACAGGGTCTCCTGAACTATCCCAGAAAATCTCAGATTATCTTGATAGCCCCTTATGCGGAAGGGATGTGATTAAATTCCCTAATGAGAATCTGTTTGTCAAGCTGCACGGCAGTGTACGCGGACAAGATGTGTACGTCATTCAACAGACAGCCACCAACGTCCATCACAATCTGATGGAGTTACTAATCATGATCCAAACCCTACGATTAGACTCCGCGGCCCGCATTACAGCAGTTGTGCCTTATTTGGCTTACGGTCGTTCAGATAAGAAGGACCAGCCGCGTGTACCGATTTCAGGACGACTGGTGGCAGATATGATCGAGGTTGCTGGTGCAGACCGCTACATGACTCTTGATCCTCATGCCGGGCAAATTCAAGGATTTTTTTCTATACCTGGCGACGTGTTGACCGCGTCGCATATGATTGTAGATCATATCAATGGCAATTTACGCGCAACCTTGAAAGATCCTGTTGTAGTAGCAGTGGATCTGGGCTTCGCAAAAAAGGGGCGTAACTATGCCGCAGACTTCGATACACCTATTGCGTTCGTTGAGAAACGTCGAGTGGGGAACGATTCCAGAGCCGAGGCTCTGACATTGATTGGCGAAGTAAAAGGATGTGACGTCATCATTGTCGATGACGAAGTGGATACTGGCGGCTCGATTGCGGAAGCAGTAAACTTGGTGAAAAAAAAGGGCGCACGAGATGTATATCTGATGTTTATCCACGGAGTGCTTTCACGCAATGCGGCGCAACTTATAGGCAAATTACCAATAAAAAATATCATCACCACCGACACCGTACCCATTTCTCCTGAGAAACTAGTATACCTGGAAGATAAAATTACCATCCTTTCAGTAGCGGAGTTGCTGGGAGAAGTCATACGCCGTGCACATGAGGGACGTAGTGTGGGTGAGATGTTCAACGAGTAATTGTTCCTAACTGGTTTATCCATAATTTTTTGGAGGAAGGAAAAATTATGAAAGGCAATGCAAAAATACTTGATACTCTAAACAACCTACTAGCTGATGAACTCACAGCCATCAATCAGTACATGGTGGAATCCGAGATGTGCGCTGATTGGGGCTCCGAAAAGCTACATGAGGCAATCGAGAAACGCGCCATTGATGAAATGAAGCATGCTGAGAAGTTGATTGGGCGGATTCTGTTCTTGGAAGGAATACCAATTGTCAGCAACCTGAACAAGATCAATATTGGCGCAACCGTGGATGCACAACACAAGAATGATCAAGCTGCTGAGGTGATGGCTATCAAAGCTTACAACGATAGCATAAAACTAGCAGTAGAAATGGGTGACAACGGCACACGCGACATGCTTGAAGAAATTCTTGAAGATGAAGAAGAACATATTGACTGGATCGAAGCCCAACTCGACCAAATTGAGCAAATGGGATTGCAAGTTTACCTTGGAGAGCAACTGGAAGAGTAAGAAATAACCAACATGCCTGAGCTTCCCGAAGTAGAGACCATCGCGCGAAAGTTGCGACCAGAGTTGGTTGGCAAAAACATTATAAAAGCCGACCTGCTCTGGAATCGCACTTTGGCAACACCTACCCCGACGAAGTTCAAAAAACAAATCATTGGGCAAGCTATCAAAGCAGTTGATCGTCGTGCCAAGTATCTAAATATCCAATTGACGAATTATTATCTATTCATTCACTTGCGAATGAGCGGCGATTTGATACTAAAGGATAATACCGGGATACATGAGAAGCATGACCGGTTGATTTTGAGCCTGACTAATGATAAAGTATTAGTATTCAATGACACGCGCAAGTTCGGACGTGTTTGGCTGGTAAACAACCCGGAAGAAATCACCAACGGGTTGGGGGCGGAGCCATTGAGTGATGATTTTACAGCAATTGAGCTATACAACGGTTTACAATCCCGTCGCCGGCAATTAAAGCCATTGTTGCTTGATCAATCCTTTTTGGCCGGGATGGGCAATATTTACACTGACGAGGCGCTGCATTTGGCGCGTCTACACCCACTGGCCCTGTCTAATTCTGTTAACCGGAAGCAGGCACAGGTATTGTGGGAAGCGATAAGGGAAGTATTACAGGAAGGCATCCGCCGCAACGGAGCTAGCATCGACTGGGTCTATCGCGGCGGTGAATTCCAGAATTATTTCCGCGTGTATGATCGCAGTGGCCAACCGTGCGCAGAATGTGATACAACCATCGAGCGCCTGGTGATTGGTCAACGTGGCACGCACATATGTCCGAATTGTCAGAAATATGGGAGTTGAATATGGAGTGGTTATTAAATCCTTGGGTAGCAGCCGGTATCGGGCTCGCGGTATTGTTTTTTGGCTATTTTTTCGGGCTGTTCGAAGGTCGTGGGCAAGGCTATACAAAGCGAAAAGAAGAGGAGGTTGAGGATCAAGACCTCCAACCAAAACGTGAGCCACCACCACTCGCGAACCATTTGGCTCCATCTGATGAAACCCCAATACTAGGAATTAGTATGGACACTGCCAGAAAATTGCAGCTCACCTTGGATGGTCAGCAAGTGAATACTTCTGCGATAGATACCGATCAACGAAAAAGGCTGATTGCAATCCTGACCATGATACGCCCCTGGCTGGAAATGCCAAAAGTTGATCCGCCTCCTTCAGCTCCCCGGCCTGCTGCAACTCCCATGCCAAACCCCACACCTACGTCACCACCCCCTGCACCCGCTCCCGCGCCTCAAGCAGTTACACCTCCGCTTGATGCTGACGCTGATGAGCCTGCTACTGAGCCACTAAGTATCGTTGCGCAGATCGACTCAGTGCTTCAAACTCGTCTGGCTGGCACAGCACTGGTCAATAAAGGAATTCGCTTACAGGAATCGCTCGAAGGCGGTGTGATCGTTTGGGTAGGGTTAGATAAATATAAAGGCGTTGATGAAGTACCTGACGAGACTGTCAAGGAGGTTATCAAGGCGGCCATTGCCGAATGGGAAAATAAATACACGCCCGGGGATTGATCAGACTTGATCTGGTTTTCTGCATCATAAGGCCGTCTCGTCCGTTAGCGTGAGGCGGTCTTTTTATTCAGTCTTGCATTGCAATTCAAAAAATGCGAGAATAGTAGCAATGGAAGGAAATCGGATGAACAGAAAAATGATCTTTTCCATAATAGTCCTTTTGACACTTTCTGCCTGTACGAAATCGCTGACGAGTACAGTGCCTCAGCCACCCCCTGCTACCGGCACACCGACTTTATTACTCACCTTGCCTGCACCGCTTCTATTGCCATCTTTCACGCCAATCACGCAACCAACTTTTAGTGGGGGTACTGATACTTATGCTGTCATTTCGGTTCCTGCGGATGATGAGCTCAACATTCGGTCTAGGCCAGGAGTAGAGAATCCTGTTATTGGAACATTGCAACCATCACAATCTAGATTAACACTCACTGGAAAAGTTGTTAGTGTAGGTGAGGATCTATGGGCCGAGATCCAGAATCCCAGTGGCGGAACGGGTTGGGTGGATGCCGAATTTCTGACAGAGTACGTCCCCTCATCTGCATTCTGTACAGATGGGCGTGTCGTGTCTCTTTTAGGCAATTTGGAGACAGCAATCAACACGATGAACAGTGAGTTGTTCAAATCATTAGTCAGCCCGGCGCATGGACTAAACGTGGTTTATATTCGCGACGGGATGATTGCCAATTATTCACCTGAAGAAGCAAGTTGGGCTTTCCAGAGCACTTATGTAGTGGATTGGGGTGTAGGTTTTGGCAGCGGAAAACCCGTGGCAGGTACTTTCCCAAAAATTATCTTGCCAGCTCTGCAGGATGTGTATAAGAACGCAAGCTTGTTCTGTAACGAAATAAAACTAGGCGGCGCGACCTATCTGGTCGAATGGCCGATCGAATATGCCAACATCAACTACTACTCATTGCATAACCCTGGCAATGACCCCGCTTATGGCGGCCTGGACTGGCGCACCTGGCTGGTTGGCGTGGAATATGTGGAGGATCAACCGAATTTGTTTGCTTTGCTGCATTATCAATGGGAACCGTAAAAAATTACTAGAGGAGAAATTGTGATCCGCACTATCGAAGAACTCTCGATGAACGCCTGGCCTGCCAAGCAGAGCCAGCATTACGATGGCTGGGTGCTGCGCTCTGCAGATGGTTATACCAAACGCGCAAATTCTGTCTATCCGCTCTACAGTTCAGAACTGGATGTGGATGAGAAGATAGAGTTTTGCGAAGCCTTCTATCGAGATAAGGGCCAGCCTACCGTTTTCAAGATGACGCAGGCCAGCACCCCCACGAACCTGGATGCCGCCCTGGAGGAGTGCGATTATCGCATAGACTCACCCACCAGCGTGCAGACCTTGGATTTGAGCAACGGATGCCACGAGATCGCAGATGACATTGAACTGACCTCCAAAGATTCGGAAATATGGCACAGCGCCTTTGCACGCATGAATAACGTTAGTGAAGATAAAAGAGCCACGCACGAAGGCATCTTGCGCGCAATCATGCCCGAAACATGCTTTGCTTCTATCAGCATGGACGGCAATTTGATTGGTTGCGGGTTGGGTGTTTTACAAACAGGTTACCTTGGGATATTCGATGTCGTTATTGCCCCCAACTACCGTGGTCAGGGATACGGCACCCGCCTGATGGAGGCTTTATTGGCCTGGGGCCAGGAAAATAGAGCATACACAGCTTATTTGCAGGTCATGTGCGATAATGAACCGGCGTTGCGATTGTATGAGAAATTGGGATTTCAGGAGAAGTACCAGTATTGGTATCGAATTCAAGCATAGATTTGATAAAATCAATCACTGTCAATTATATTCATAGTTCAGGAGGGATCCGATTCAAGATACTATTTTTAATAGACCGACGAAGATTGGCTTTAATGTACGCCCTGTAAAATTTGCTTATTTCATCAGAGAGGACGATAGCGAAGCTTTTTGCAGAGTTGTTCGTCCTATTTGTACACAATGGGGAGGAATTTCCACCTGATAAAATCAAGGATTACTTAGCATTTGTCGAGCCTGAGCATTTTCCGGAATTTACTGAACTCTTGCTAAGCAAAGGCTACAGTGAAGAGATTGTTCGGGGTATATTAGGTGAAAATTTTTTAAGAGTCGCAAAATCAGATAGTCTCCCTATCAAATGTTGACAGGTGGAACAGGGAGAGTAGTCAATAG
>CAZCPP010000030.1:0-20234 GCA_964500655.1 uncultured Anaerolineaceae bacterium
TATATTGAGTCATTTGACAACAATGTGTATGAGTACTTTTTAATGATGTATTAAAATTTGTTTTATATTACTTAAAATTGGTTTTTATGTGGTTTTTATATTACAGTACTTAAAATTAGTTAATTTTGTTATTTCCTATAATATTATATGATAAGTTTTTTACTTTTATATGTTTCCGTAAAATTTCAAATTTCAAAAATAATAGGTGATTTTGTGGATGAGCAAATATTATCAATTCACAATGTAAGCAAGCGTTTTGGGGGTCTAATGGCTGTCAATGACGTGAGTTTTTCCTTGCCAGCCGGCCAAATTATGGGTCTAATGGGCCCAAATGGCGCTGGCAAGACAACATTAGTCAATGTCATCTGTGGTCTTTATAAGCCGGATTCTGGAATGATAAGATTCAAAGGCCGGGATATTACCCGTCTCCCGGCTTACAAGATTTCCCACTCTGGAATAGCAAGGACTTATCAGATTCCACAACCATTTGGGGAATTGACAGTAACACAAAACATTATTGTGGCAGCCATGTACGGGAGAGGGATTAGCCAAGCGGCGGCAAAACGTGAAGCCCCTGAAATTCTAGAACGCACAGATCTAATGGATAAAAAAAATGTCCGGGCAAAAGATATGCCAACCATCGCGCTTAAGCGACTGGAGGTAGCCAGGGCGCTTGCCACAGATCCAAAAGTACTGCTAGTGGATGAAGCTGCCGCCGGTTTAAACGAAGCGGAGCTCCCCCGGATGCTTGAAATCTTGGAAAATATACGCCAAGCAGGGGTCACACTCATACTGATTGAACATGTAATGAAGGTAATGAGGGAAGCTGTAGATACGATTCTAGTCATTGACAAAGGATCAACCATCGCAGAGGGCAAACCTGAAGAGGTTATGAAAGACGAGAATGTCATCAAATGTTATCTGGGTGCAAGCGCTGATTAAGAAAATTCACTAGCTGGCAGAAAGCGAAAGGATTACCAGGGAAATGTCGCAAGAAGTATTGCTTCAGGTCAAAAACATCGATGTTTTATATGGCAGTTTGCAGGTTTTATGGGATATCTCGTTAGAGGTTAGGCGCGGTGAAATGGTCGCTATTGCCGGCGCAAATGGAGCGGGTAAGTCCACGTTGCTGAAAACCATATCGGGTGTACTCCATCCCTCCATAGGCAGTATTGAATTTGCCGGGAAGGATATCACCAGTTCGCATCCCTATAATATCGCTGGCATGGGTATTTCTCAGATCCCGGAAGGAAGACAACTTTTCCCTGATATGACAGTATTGGAAAATTTACATATTGGCTCCTACTGCCGCGATGCACGGCCACGGCGAGATGAAAACCTGGCCAAGGTTTATGAACTTTTCCCTATCCTTGAGGAAAGGAAAAATCAACTGGCCAAGACCCTGAGCGGCGGACAGCAGCAGATGGTGGCGATTGGCCGTGGATTGATGGCAAATCCCAAGTTGATGATTATCGATGAAATGTCACTCGGTCTTAGTCCCCTGATTGTAAGGGAACTCTTTCGAGTTTTACACGAAATCAAAGATCGAGGTATCACCATTCTACTGGTTGAACAGAATGTGTGGCAAACTCTACAGGAAGCCGATAGAGCCTACGTGATTGAAACAGGTCGTATTGCCTTGAGCGGGAAAGCGATCGACCTCATGGACCAGGAGGAAGTGAAGAATGCATACTTTGGTGAATAAGCATAGATCACAAGGGATCGGTTGTATACGATGGAAATAATCAATGACCTGATATCCCCCGTTGTGCTAGGGATTCTGTTGGGTGGCTTATACGTTGTAATTGCTTTGGGGCTGTCTTTGGTATTCGGGGTTATGAAAGTAATCAATGTTGCTCATGGCACGCTGGTTATTCTCGGCAGCTACCTGGCTTTTGCAGTACTTACCGCCTGGGGAATCGACCCGATTTTGTGGTTGCTTCTGGGGATTCCTTTGTTCTTTTTCCTGGGTATCTTGATTGAGAAATACCTGCTGCACCGCGCCGTAAGGCTTTCCGCAGATGCTGCACTAATCATCGCTTTCGGAATTGCCCTCATCATTCAGAACGCCGCCCAAATTTTCTGGACTCCGCAATCCAGATCACTACTAACAGATTATGCCTTTGAAAGCGTTCAGATTGGCAATCTCTATATCCCATTAGTGTACATTCTCAACTTCATAGCTGCTTTGGTAGTGATGCTGGTAGTACATCAGTTTCTGAAAAAAACTTACATGGGTCAGGCCATTACTGCGGCTTCACAGGATAGAGGTACAGCAGAGCTTATGGGTATCAATTCCAACAGGATATATCAGATCGCTTTTGGTATTGCCATGGGACTGGCTGCAATTGCGGGGGTATTCTTTGGTCTAACATTTCCATTCAATCCGACCTCGGGAAATGCACTGCTAATTATTGCCTTTGGAGTGATCATATTGGGAGGATTGGGCAGCATGGTGGGAACTTTTATAGGTGGCATTATCTTTGGGTTATCCCAAACCTTAGGTGGATATTTCTGGGGACCTACCGGACAGTTGCTAGTTCCATTTTTGATGGTCATGGTAGTTCTGACAATTAGGCCACAAGGCTTGTTTGGCCGGTAGAGGATATATATGAAAACAACTATACGTCGTTATATGCCTTATATATTGCTTGGAGCGGTCCTGGTGGGCTTGATCGTTCTTCCGTTATTGGAAGTCCCCCAAGCCTGGTTACTGTACCTGTTCTATTTTTTTGTGTTCCTGGCCGCGGCAAACATGTGGAACTTGCTCGCTGGTTTTAGTGGCTTATTGGCACTCTGCCCAGCCGCCTTCATTGGCCTCGGTGGTTACACAATGACGATTTTGACCTGGTTAGGAATACCTTATTATGTGGGGGCAATAGTGGGAGGCATGGTTGCGGCAGTTTTCGCTGGTTTAATTTCAATTTCGGTCTTCAGGATGAAAGGAATTTATTTTGCAATCGGAACGCTGGTTGTACCTGCCATACTGCGGTTAGTGTTCCTCAGGTGGCGACCGGTTGGAGGAGACCTTCAAGGTGGGGGGGCGGGCTATATGATCAAGGGTGTAAGTGCAATTCCGGCAGATGTTAGCTACTGGCTTGGGCTGGCCATCAGCCTTGTTTCAGTCATCCTTATCGCGATCATATTACGCTCGAAATTCGGTTTAGGGTTGGCTGCAATTCGTGATAATGATGTCAGTGCAGCAAGCTCAGGGATAAATGTTTTCCGATTAAAACTGTTTTCCTTTATTATCGCTGCCTTCGTAATGGGCATCGCCGGGGCGATTTTCTATACCTATCAAGGTTATATCGAACCTAATAGCGCATTCGATATTAATTGGTTGATGATCGTGCTACTGGCCACAGTCATTGGAGGCATAGGCTTAGAATGGGGACCGTTTTTAGGAACGATCATCGTTGTAATTTTACAGTTTCAATTGGCAAGATACGCCGGATATAGTCTACTTATCCAAGGCATAATATTGGTCGTCATCATGCTGGTTGCGCCACAAGGCATATTGGGTTTTGTGCGCGACCAGCGAAATGTAAGAAGCATCCGTAAAAGTTTGTAGCTTTTTCATTGTCGGAAGGAGGTTTGGCTATGGGAACCATTGAAAAGTTGACCAACGGAACAACGGGGGGGCCGGTATTTGTTTATGTACAGGACGGTAAGATAATACGAATTACACCTATGGAATTCGATGATGACGATGCTGCATCCTGGGTCATTAACGCAAGGGGAAAGAAATTTTCTCCACCACGAAAAACTACCCTCTCCCCTTATTCACTTGCCTGGCGCTCGATGATCTATTCTCCACAACGATTACTTTATCCACTCAAACGGGTCGATTTTGATCCCGATGGAGAACGGAACTGTACTCGCAGAGGTGAATCTGAATATGAGCGCATCAGTTGGGAGGAAGCAACAGACATCGTCACTAATGAAATTAAGCGCATTAAACGTGAATATGGTCCAGCCGCAATAATGGCAACCCCTGGCTCTCACCATTTGTGGGGTCATGTGGGTTACCGTCACAGCGCTCTGCTCAGGTTTTTGAATCTTATCGGCTTTACCTATGCGGATCACAATCCGGATAGCTGGGAAGGCTGGCACTGGGGAGGCATGCATCAATGGGGATTCAGTCACAGGCTAGGTATCCCGGAACAATATGACCTACTGGAGGATGCACTTAAGAATACAGAAACGATCATTTTCTGGTCCAGCGATCCAGAGTCCACCAGCGGCATTTACTCTGCCTTTGAAAGCACCATCCGCCGCCAATGGCTGAAGGATCTGGGGGTCAGCATGATCTTCATCGATCCTTACTATAATCACACGGCTGGCTTATTTGCCGACAAGTGGTTTGCCCCGAGACCCGGGACGGACAACGCTATGGCTTGCGCAATTGCCTATGTCTGGATAACTGAGGATCTCTACGACAAGGAATATATCGCCACGCGGACCAAGGGTTTTGATAAGTGGAAAGACTATATCCTGGGAGTAGGAGATGGGATTCCTAAGACGCCAGAATGGGCGGAAAAAGAGAGTTCCATCCCTGCCAGGGAGATCAAGGCATTGGCCAGAGAATGGGGAACTAAAAAGACGATGCTGGCAGCTGGCGGCTTGGGAGGCTGGGGGGGGGCTTGCAGGACCTCTGGTGGAGGAGAATGGGCACGCCTGATGATCAGCCTGCAAGCCATGCAGGGGTTGGGGAAACCGGGTATCAATATCTGGTCGACCACGCAGGGAGCTCCTCACAATTCTGACTTTGTCTTTCCAGGTTATGCAGAGGGAGGTATGTCTGGTGATGTCGATAATTCAGCAGCCGGTTATCGCTGGGTGTACAAGATGGATTTTAATCCCACTCGCTCAAGCATCAACTCCCCCATGGGGCAGCACGTTCCTAGACTAAAAATACCGGAGTGCATCCTCGACGGTGAGTATGAGTGGCGTGGCAAGGGTTTCTGTGGTCAATCTATTGAAGCTCAATTACACAAGTATAAGTACCCGGGGGACGGCTACCCTGAAATCCAGATGTACTACCGGTATGGCGGCTCATTCATCGGGACGATGACTGAGACCAACCGCTTTGTCAAGGCATACCAGACAGACAGGCTGCCCTTTGTGGTAAACCAGTCCATCTGGTTTGAGGGCGAGGCCAGATTCGCTGATATTATTTTGCCTGCCTGCACCAATTTCGAAAGGTGGGACATCAGCGAATTCGCTGGTTGTCTTGGCTATATCCCTGATTCAACATGCCAGGTCAATCATCGGGTAATCAGCTTACAAAAGAAATGTATTGAGCCACTTGGAGAATCAAAGTCGGATTACGACATATTTGCTCTCCTGTCGGAGAAATTAGGATTACACGAGATTTTTACCGAGGGGGGTCTTACAGAGCTTGATTGGGTGAAACGCTTGTTTGACGCCAGCGATTTACCAGGTCATATTTCCTGGGATGACTTCTGTGACAAGGGCTATTTCGTCGTTCCCATGCAGGAGGGTTACGTATCGACTCCTGCCCTACGGTGGTTCGCTGAAGATAGAAAGAAGGATACACCGGACCCAGGGCCCCATCCTGAATCCCAGGCGGAATTCGGCATGGGATTACAAACAACATCGGGGTTGATCGAGTTCGAATCTTCGAGTCTGAAAAAGTTCGATCCTGAAGACGAAGAGAGACCAGTGATACCAAAATATATCCCCTCTTGGGAAGGGCACCACACAACCGAGCTGTATGATTCATATCCGTTGCAACTAATCTCTCCGCACCCACGTTTCAGCTTCCATACCATGGGTGATGCCAAGGAAAGCTGGCTCAACGAGGTAAAGGATCACCGGGTGTTGAAGGAGGATGGTCATTACTACTGGATCTTCCGCATAAACTCAAAGGATGCTGCAGCAAGAGGGATCGAGGAAGGTGATCTGGTCAAAGTCTTCAACAATCGGGGCGCCGTTATATGTGCGGCACAAGTGACCGAACGTCTCCCACCTGGAACAGTTCACTCTTATGAATCCTGCGCAGACTACGTTCCCCTGGGAAAACCCGGGGAATCGGCAGACATAGCAGGTTGTATTAACATCTTGACTCCAAGCCGCTTTATTACCAAGAATTCAAGCGGCATGGCACCCAATTCGTGTCTCGTGGAGGTAGAGAAGTACGGAGGAGAGAAAGCATGAAAAAGTGGAACCTGATCGTCGATATCGCAAAATGCCACGATTGCAATAACTGTTTCCTGGCCTGCAAAGACGAATATTGCGAGAATGATTTTCCACCTAATTCTGCCGCCCAACCCTCACATGGGCAGCGGTGGATGGATATAAAACGTACCGAAAGGGGGCAGTATCCTCTGATAGATGTTGCATATTTGCCTACGCCATGTATGCATTGTGATGACGCCGACTGCATTAAGGCAGCGGAGAACAAAGCGATTTATCAGCGAGAGGACGGCATTGTCATCATTGACCCGGTGAAGGCAAAGGGGCAAAAGTCACTGGTTGACTCCTGCCCCTATGGAGTGATCTGGTGGAATGATGAGTTAGAGCTACCCCAGAAATGCACCTTCTGTGCCCATCTTATAGATGAGGGATGGACAAAACCAAGATGCGTTCAGGCTTGTCCTACCGGCGCGATGGAATTTGTCCACATCGAAGATTCTAAGATGCAGAAGATGGTGAAATCTCAGAATCTAGAGACATTGCATCCAGAATTCAACCTGAATCCGCGTGTGTACTATAAGAATCTTTATCGTTACAACAAGTGCTTTATTGCTGGCAGCGTAGCCCTGAAAAACACAGATGAGTGCGCTGAAGGAGCGCAAGTCACATTGAAGAATGGTGCGGGTAAGGTTATCGAAACTTCCGATACCAACAATTACGGTGATTTTAGGTTTGATGCACTTGAAGCAAGCAAGGAAAAATATAGCCTGGATGTAGAGTATCCCGGATATCCTAAACAAAAACTAGATGTGGATCTGGAGAAAAGTATAAATATCGGTACGCTCTTTCTTTAGCTGAATCTGTCGGCAGTTATGGAACTCACTTTACCCTACCCATTTGGATGTTAGGCGCTTACCCCGCTTTTACCGACAAAGTAATTTATAAGGAGTTAATATGGATAAGCTTGTTCTTACATCAGCACTCACTGGAGCTATTACAGTTCCAACTCAAACCCAGCATTTGCCACACACTATCGAAGCAATCGCTGAAGATGGTATTGCGTGTGCTAAAGCAGGGGCTACCTCAATCCATGTCCATGCCCGCGCCGAAAATGGAAGTCCATCATCGGATCCCGAACTTGTTCGTGAAATTGTGACTCGCATTAAAAAAGGCTGTGACGCGATTATTTGTATCACGACAGGTGGTGGTATGGGAATGACACCCCAGGATCGCTTACGGGGGGTAGCATCTTGTCAGCCAGAACTAGGTACATTTAACCTGGGTTCGATGAATTTCTCCATGCACCCGGTTGCACGTCGTTATAAACCAGAAGATTGGAAGTTAGATTGGGAACAAGATTATGTAGAAGGTACCAAAGATTTTATTTTCCGTAATACCTTTGGTGATATGGAAGTATTTGCGAGTACTATGAAGGAGAAAAATGTAAAACCGGAGTTTGAGGCCTACGATGTAGGACATCTTTATAACTTGAAATTTATGGAAAACTCTGGCTTGGTCGAGCCTCCTTACTGGATACAGTTTGTGCTAGGTGTTTTAGGTGGCCTGGCAGCGACGCCAGAAGATTTGATTGTTATGAAACAAACAGCCGACCGATTGCTAGGCCCGGAGAACTATCGCTGGTCAGTGATTGGTGTGGGTTACCCCATGGAGTTTAATATGGCTGCTATGGGTATCATGATGGGCGGGCATGTACGGGTTGGTCTGGAAGATAATATCTTTGTCCAACGGGGGGTTTTAGCTACCAATGTGGACCTGGTTGAGAAGGTCAAACGGATTGCTGCTGAGTTCGAACGTGAGATAGCTACCCCCGAAGAGGCTCGCAAAATGTTGACTCTCAAAGGACTCGATAAAGTAAATTTCTAATGACAAATCCAGCACAATTTCCATTCGATCAGAAGATTGTCTGGCGGCCAAGTCAGGATTACTTACAGCGCAGTCGGCTCAAGCGCTTCATGGATCGTCATGGTCTGGCTACGTATGAGCAATTAATGGAGCGCTCTTCCACTGATATTGCCTGGTTCTGGGAAGCGGTCTTTGAAGACCTGGGTATCGAGTTCTTTGAGCCGTATTCGCAAGTCGTTGACCTATCGCGTGGTTTGCAATGGCCTGAATGGTGTGTGGGCGGTAAACTCAATATTGTTCACAACTGCCTCGATAAGTGGATTGACACTCCGACCGAGAACCGCGTTGCCATCCGCTGGGAGGCGGAGGAGGGGGATGTGCGCTTGTTGACCTATCGTGATCTATACCATGAGGTCAACCGGGTAGCCTCTGCATTGCGAGCTTCTGGTTTGGGCAAAGGTGATGCCATTGGCTTGTTTATGCCCATGGTGCCTGAAATTGTCATCGCTCTGCTGGCGATTGCCAAGATCGGTGGTGTCATCCTGCCTCTTTTCTCCGGCTACGGTCCGGGTGCTGTTGCCACGCGGCTGGCAGATGCCGAGGCCAAAGCGGTGTTTACATCCGATGGAATGTTCAGGCGCGGCAAGCCTATTGTGATGAAGCCAATTGTAGATCAGGCATTGGAGGATATTCCTTCAGTCCAGAAAGTGATTGTCTACAAGCGCACAGGAATGGATGTACCGATGTCTTCTGGGCGTGATGTCTGGTGGCATGATTTCATAGCGGATCAACCCACCAGAGCCCAAACCGAGCACACCGACGCAGAAGACTTGCTCATGATCATCTATACCAGCGGCACCACAGGGAGACCAAAGGGAGCGGTTCATACACACTGCAGTTTCCCTATTAAGTGCACCCAGGATATGGCTCATTGCTTCGATGTCCAGGAAGATGACACTGTGTACTGGATGACGGATATGGGTTGGATGATGGGGCCGTGGCAAGTTTTCGGTGTGCTGATCTTAGGGGCAAGTATGCTCATATACCCCGGTGCACCCGACTACCCCAACGTTGATCGAGTGTGGGCGTTGGTAGAACAACACAATATCACTTGCCTGGGTCTCTCACCCACCTATGTGCGCGCGATCATGCCACACGGGGATGAGCCGGTTCTGCGCCATGATCTGAGTTCGCTGCGTGTTCTGGGCTCGACCGGTGAGGCCTGGAACCCTGACGCATGGCGCTGGCTCTTCGAGACCGTTGGACGGAGTGAGGTACCTATCCTCAACTACTCAGGCGGCACAGAGATCAGCGGGGGCATTGTATTAAGCAACACTTTACATCCAATTAAACCATGCGGATTCACCGGGCCTCCACCAGGTATGGCGGCCGACGTTGTGGACGAAAGAGGCCAACAGGTCAAAGGCAAGGTTGGTGAATTGGTAGTGCGCCAACCCTGGATCGGAATGACCCGTGGTTTTTGGAAAGACCCGCAGCGCTACATCGAAACCTATTGGAGTCGTTTTCCTGATATTTGGGTCCATGGTGACTTTGCGGCAATTGATGAGGATGGTACGTACTACATCTTGGGTCGTTCAGACGATACAATAAAAGTGGCTGGCAAACGTATCGGGCCGGCCGAGGTTGAGAACATACTCGCCAGCAATCCTGCGGTCACTGAGGCCGCCGCCATTGGGGTACCAGACGAGATTAAAGGGCAGGTTGTGGTCGCCTTTGCAGTGCTTCAAGCTAATTTTGAACCTACCGAAGCTCTGAGAGATGAATTGAGGCTGCAGGTGGCCAAAGAGTTGGGAAAGCCGCTCGCGCCCAGAGAGATTCGCTTTGTAGGTGACATCCCCAAGACACGCAACGCCAAGGTGATGCGCCGTCTCATTCGCTCGGCCTATTTGAATGAGGAGCCAGGCGACCTGGGCGCACTCGTAAACCCTGAAGCACTTGAAGAGATACGGCAGGCATCGTGAAAGATTATTAACCCATGGAGATGATAATGGATGCTCAAAGAACTGCTACGCTAACACAACTGCTACAACAATCCTCCTCCAGACACTCGAAACTGTGCCCCCGTCAGGTACTCGGTGTGCGTATGGGTTTACTTGGTGGTCGGGTGCTGGGATTGGATTTGCCAAGCACCGATAAGCGCCTCATTACTCTGATGGAAACAGATGGGTGTGCCGCTGACGGTGTGACAGCCGCCACCGGCTGCACGGTAGGTAATCGTAGATTGCGAATCGTGGACTTTGGCAAGGTGGCTGCTACTTTTGTGGATAAGGTTAGCGACCATGCTGTTCGTATCGTACCTCGCAATGATATCCGTGAGATTGCTCAAAAGCAGCAGCCTGATGCTCAAAGCAGATGGCATGCTCAGTTAGAGGCATACCAGATTATGGATGATGCCGAGCTAATGGAAGTACAGCAAGTGGATCTCAGCATCTCACTCGAGGAGTTGTTAAGCAAACCAGGATATAGAGTAAATTGCAATACCTGTGGGGAAGAGATTATCAACCAACGTGAAGTCATATTTGGGGAGATGCAATTATGCCGGGCATGTGCGGGACATGGCTACTATCACTTGGTAGGACGAGAAAGATTTCAATTATTTCAAAGGCAGCAATCAGCTTGGATTAAGGAGAGCTGGGAATGGAGATAGGTATGATTGAAATTGGAATTCTAATAGTGCGGGTTGCGGTGGGAATCGTTATGTTTGCGCACGGCTTGCCAAAGATATTCTGGAAACGAGAAGTGTTCAACAAGAAGTGGAAAAAAGAATACGGTTTTCCTTTAGGATCCGTTCTGCTAACCGGTATTGTCCAGGTAGTGGGCGGGCTGGCATTAATGCTGGGAGTTTATACTCAACTATCCGCGCTGATTCTGGCTCTGAATATGCTGGTAGCAACATATATAAGCATCTGGAACCATCACCATCGTGAACCCTTTCTCAGCACACCCGATGGGAAAGGTTGGGATGTCAATTTTTTATTGATAGGGGCCTTAATCGCCCTATGCTTTACAGGAAGTGGTGCCTGGTCTTTAGTTGGGTAGAAGTAGCAAGCCTGGCATCTCCCGATCTCAATCTGGGACAACCGCTATGGCAGCCAGTTCGACCACCAGGCGGTCATCCGTTGCAAGGCGTGTTACCTCAACGGTCGTACTGGTTGCCCGATGGTCACCCATATACTTCCCCATCACTTTATTGATGGCATCTTGATTTTTATCGATTTCCCGAATGAACCGGAATAACTGAACGATATCGGTCAAACCCCCTCCTGCCGCTTTGAGAACACCCAGCAGGTTCTCCATAGCCATTTTGGTTTGTTCCTCCGGATCGAGAGGGATATTCTCAAAGTCAGACTTAATATGTGGATGATGATGGTATACGGGTGCCGCGGTAACGCCAGCTATATAAACGGTAGCCCCTGACCGCACCTTTATAGCGGGCGTATAGGGCATGTTGTAAACCGGGTCATTCTCTTCTGTGTGGATCATTTCAAGGTGATTGCTCATTTAGGCCTCCTTATAAATTTTTTTCGCGATAACTTCTCCAATCGCACAATACCTGTTGAAATTAAGCCCGTTACTCAGCTCTAATAACAGATACTCGCTCAAAAGCTTCTGTCAACTGGAAATATAAATCCATATAAATTTCATAGAGAGAATCATACAAATGTGCGTCTTTTGAATCAGGACAGTATGTATTCGTAATTTTTACCAGTGGATACAAATCATCGAAACGTTCTACCACGTCGCTACCCAGCAAGGCCCAAAAAGCTGCGCCCAAACTGGTCGTTTCTCCGCTGGCAGGGACAGCCAGATCTTGATTTAGTACACTGGCAACGATCTGAGGCCACAGATCGGAGTGAGTGAATCCACCTGAAGCACGGACTTCTTTCACATCCGCACCTAAATTATCCAGAACATCTCCTAAACTGCGTAAGCGGTAGGCAACCCCTTCCATCAGTGCACGCGCTATATGACGGGCGTCATGATCAAGGGACAGTCCAAAGAAAACTCCACGAGCGTTCATGTTCCAGTATGGGCTGCGCTCACCAGCGAAGAAAGGCAAGCAAATCAAACCATCAGCACCGGGTGAAACTTGTGAAGCGGAAGCAACCAGATCGTCAAATGAGAGTCGGGACTCCTTCGTTTGGTTTTGCAGCAATTGGTTGAAGGCATCCCTTAACCATGTCAGAGCCAATCCGCCGTTATTAATGGCGCCACCGACTAACCAATGATCTTCATCAATCGCATAGCACCAACTACGAGCCTGGCCGTCCAGCATTGGACGTGGGGCAATGATACGGAAGGCACCGCTGGTACCGATCATGCAGGTGGCCTGTCCTGGCAAGACGGCACCAGCGCCGAGGCTGGAATTGACCGCATCAGCAGAGCCGAGAATGAGGGGTGTTTCCTTGGGGATTCCCATTTGAGTTGCCAGTTCTGGGTTTATGCATTTGAGAACCGCCCGCGAATCGGCCAGCGGCGAAAGTTGGTCCAGTCGAATCCCTGCCAAGTCCAGGGAGGCATCGTTCCACTCGAGGTTGTGGGTATTCAACAATGCTGACCCCGCGGCAACTCCAATATCCGCAAGATACTCCCCCGTCAATTGTTTGACGACGTATTCCTTGGCGGAAATGAATCGTATGGCCTGATGAAAAAGCTCCGGGTGCTCTTCTTGCAGCCAGATCAATCTGTAGAGTGGATACAAACTATGGACCGGACAACCAGTTTGCTGATATATCTCGACAGCCAGGCCTTGTTTACTCACGTTTTGGGCCTGTTTCGTTGCACGTTCATCTACCCAGGTAGACACACCAGTTAGAGGCCTATCAGACTTATCAATAGCAATCAGGCTGTGATAAGCACCGCCGATGCTAAACGCATGGCACGCCAAAGGATTCACACCTGCATCCTGAATAGCCACCTTTACTGATTTAATCATGGCAGAAAGGAGTTCCTGAGGATCTTGCTCCTCCCACTGCCCTGTACTTTCACGTCTGATATATTTCCCTACGCCAAAGCCAAGTACTTGCCCATGCTCATCGATAATGATACTTTTACAACTTCCTGTACCAAGATCAATTCCCAAAAACCAATCAGCGTGCATATTTTCTGCCATATTTACCAGTCTTTTATACTACCGTAAAATGTGGCTTACCCCCTTGCAAAGTTTGCAATACATTTTCTGCAGCCATCACTCCCACGCGCTCGATCGATTCACGCGTGTGTGCACCAATATGAGTTGTGACAACAATATTTTCCAACTGCAACAATGGATTATCCTTTGGTGGTTCTACTTCGTATGCATCCAAAGCTGCACCTGCAATTTGTTTTTTAGATAATGCATCATACAATGCAACTTCATCTACCAACGCGCCACGTGAAGTATTGACGAGATACGCTGTCGGCTTCATTGCTTTCAATTGCTTTGCGCCGATCATATGGCGGGTCTCTTCAGTCAGCGCTGCATGCAGGGATACAAAATCAGATTCTTGTATTACTTCATCAAAGCTTACCAGTGAGATTTCCTGCCCTAAACCATCTGACTTTATATAAGGATCGTAAGCCAGCACTTTCATATCAAAACCTAAAGCCCGATTCGCTACGCCACGTCCTATCCGTCCCAAGCCAACCAACCCGATTGTTTTTTTCCACAACTCACTTCCAGCATGGGCACCCCAACCACCCTCTCGCACTTTCCTATCTACTGATGGGAGATCACGAGCAATGGAGATCATCAAACCGATCGTCAAATCTGCTACGGATTGATCATTCACTCCCAGGCAATTTGCGATCACAACACCCCTTTGCTCTGCTGCTGCTAAATCGATGTGATCCACACCCACGCCATGCATGCTGACAACTTTCAGCGTGGGAGATTGCTCGAGCACATAGGCTGTCATGGGCACCACGCCAATGATAGCCCCATCTACACCTTGCAATAACTCGATCAGGCGTTCCTCGGTCATTTTCTGAGACATGTCGGCTTTGACAATTTCACAACCCGCCTGGTTCAACACATCCCAAGGTTTTGACGATGTACTCCCAAATGAGCGAGTAGCCACCAGTATCTTGTAACTCATTTTGCCGCCCTCCTAACGGTCGCTACCAATCGCTTTGCTTCAGCAGTGATCGCAGCCCAATCGCCCGCCGCTACGGCTTTCTTGTTCACCAGATTCCCTCCCACGGCAACAGCCGATGCACCTGCTTCGATGAACTGCGCTGCATTATCCGCACTAACACCGCCCACTGCCACCAGTCGTACTTGCGGTAAAGGAGCAAGCACAGCTTTGATATAACCTGGTCCACCAACCATACTTGCAGGAAAAACTTTCACCAAGTCCGCCCCTGCCTCCCAAACCGTCAGTATCTCAGAAGGTGTCAGTGCACCGGCCACTGTGGGTTTGCCATAGCGCTTGCATATAGCCAGGGTGTCGAGGTTTATAGTTGGCGTGACGATAAATTCTGCACCTGCAAGTATAGCCATACGTGCAGTTTCAGGGTCAAGTACCGTACCTGCGCCCATAAGCACCTCTTCACCAAAACTGGCAGAGGCTTCCTTGATCATATCGATAGCACCCGGGGTAGAAACTGTGAACTCAATGGCAGAGATACCACCGGCTTTGAGCGCCTCTGCCACCTTGACAAGTTTTTCTCCACTGTCCAGCCGCACTATAGCGACTACTTTCTCATTAAGCAGTTGATTCAAGATATCAAAATGAGATTTCATTGGTTTATCTCCTTACTCTTATAATTTTCATTGAGTGATGAACCTAGGTAAACAAAATATGTTCATCCGTAAAAATTCAAAATAAGCGACCCGCCCACGATCATTGCCGCACCTATCCAGACTCGCACGGTTACGTTTTCCGCAGCTTTTCCAACCAACAACGGTGATAGCAGAATAACTACCGGAACGTTCAGTCGCCCAAGCGCCAGCACCACACTTACCAAAGTCATATCAAGAGCAATCCAGCGTGCCCAGGTGGAAACACCTACAAAGAATGCGGCCCCCAGCTGGAACCAAAGGGCATCTCGTGGGATCGGTCCTTGCTGAATTTGATTGCGGCGGAGCATCAGGGTAATTCCATAAAATATCGCAGATATGCCTAATCCAATTGTGACTCCCAATAAGGGCGAATTCAAATCCTTCATCCCAACTCGAATAAAAATCGGGCTGATGGCAAAACATACTGCCACCCCTAATCCATACAATGAGTTTCGCCACGCACTAACTCCAGCGCCAGCCATCGGATTCTTTTCAAATGAGATCAGATAAACACCGGTCACCAGGATTATTATTCCCATTATGACAGGTAGGCGTAAAAATTCGTTGAACGCCAATGCCGAGATGAACAAGGCAAAAAACGGCGTTGTGCCTAACAGGGCACCTGTGCGAGCTGCCCCTACTTTTGTCTGGCTTATTGATATTAATGTCCAGCCAATATAAAAATGGAAAAGCCCTGCCAGCCCAAAATTGACATAAGCCATAAAAGGGACGCCATTGAGCTGGCCTAAATCTTCTGTTAGAGCTGATGCCACTGCCAGGACAATCGTACTGCCTGCTAATAATATAAAGGTCGCAATATATGCGTCGAACGCACGTCCCGCCCGGCGGTTGAACGCCTGGAATATTCCAAACCCAAAACCTGCCAGCGTTGCCCACATTGCTCCTGTCATAGAGGTAAATGTCCTTTTTTTCCGGGATTATTGTGCGATTCACATCGCTTCGCTCTAACGCTTCATGCTTCTCCCACCATTGATGATGAGAGCCTCCACCTCGGAACGTGTTTGCCAAGGCAGATCGGTGGGAGACGTCTGTGTCAAGGCAGAAAAAGCATTGCCCAGCCTGACAGCATGTTGGATATCACCTTCAAGGTAACCTGTCAGGAAACCCGCGACACAAGCATCCCCACCGCCCAGCGGATCAACCGTTTCGATCTCATAATGAAGATCGGTGTAAATATTATTCCCAGCAAAAGCCAAGGATGTCAACGAAGCTCGTTGTGCAGACAGGGATTTTCGCATGGTCACCAGTACAGCCTTGAAGCCAAACTTCTCCGCAACTTGCTGAGCGACTTTTGCAGGCTTGTTCCCTGGCAACCCCGAAAGCAATTCGGTGACATTTGGCTGATCTGGCAGGGATGAAATCAAAATGTCCACATACTCCATAAGAGGAAGTTGGGCTTTCCGGGCTTCTTCTACCGTCCATAACGCAGCGCGGTAATTGACATCGTAGCTGACAAGGCAATCTGCCTCCCGAGCCGCGATCATGGCTTCTTTTTGCGACTCGAATGCAGACGTGCTTAAGGCAGGCGTGATGCCTCCAACATGAAAGAGGCGCACACCACGAAAAATTTTCTCCCAATCCACCATGCCGGGCTGGATGCGCGCAAAAGCGGAATCCGCCCGATCATAATATACATAAGTGGGTCTCGGCTCGGCCCCATATTCGACAAAATACAACCCAACACGCTCATCATCTGCCCACAGCACATGACTCACATCCACGCCAAGCTCGCGACCCTTGTTGGCAATTAACCGTCCCAGCGGGCTGTCTGGCAGGCGGCTGACCCAGGAAGACTCCAAGCCCAGCCGCGCAACCCCTGCAGCAACTGTCAATTCCGCTCCACCAGCTGACAGATTGAGAGATGTCGATTGCTCAATCCGCAGGTGATCGGGTGGTGAGAGGCGAATCATCGTTTCACCAAAGGTGACCACATCGGTCATAAAATACCCTCACGTTGAATAGAGAGAGCTAACAGGGAGCGAAGTCGAAATGTAGATTTAATGATTGCCCTTCGACTTCGCTACATTTTGCTCCAGGCGATAGGTCTAAATAGGCGGCCAGGCTACAGTGTAGAGATGCTTGCCACCCTTCAGTGGGCCTTTGAGCAGGGCGTCTACTTCTTTCTGAGTAAAGCGTTGAGTGACATCACTGGCACTTGGGAGCTTTCCAGCGGGGAATTTTTCCATGATGTCATCGTGCAGCTTGACCATGTAATCAAGCAGAGCTTCCAAACCAGGGCGTGCCTTTTCTACATCTGCCAAGGTTGCTTTACCGACCACACCCTCAGGGTTACCAGCTATCTCAATGGTACCTAAACCAACGTGCGCATACCAGGGAATAGGACGCTGATAGGCATTGGCCGCCGAATCTACGTGACCGGAGGGCAGGAAACCATGGAATTCGGTGTCAACAGCATGTTCCATCTGTATCATCTCCGGAAACAGTCCCAGAGAGTACGATGTTTCAGCTTCATCGGCATGAGTAAAGGGCGTATCAAATGGGCCACCATGTTCTTTATCCCTGATAAAAGGATAAATCGCATAGTACCAATTCAAGTTCACCAAAATAGAAGGAACTTGGTATTTTTTTGCGAAACGATGCATAGCAGTTGGAATGACATATTCTTGGCCATGTCCATTGAGCAAAATCATCTTGCGAAAACCCGTGTTCCAAAAACCGGCAATGACTGAACTTAGATAGGCTGTGAAGGTATCCTCATCCACAGGAATGGTGCCTGGCATGCCAATATGGTGATAGGGATGGCTACCGAACCAGATGGGTTGCGAAACTGTGCAACCAGTCTGCTTGGCCACTGCCTCTGCCATGCGCGTGACCAGGAATGTGTCTTCGCCATAGCAGGCATGCGGCCCATGCGCTTCGGAGCTTCCTACTGGAATGATGAGAAAATCGTTTTTCTTCAAACGCTCCTCAACCTCCAGCATATTCATGTTTTGGAAATAGATGCCGTTAGCATCATCCATATGCCCGCCTTCTGGCGGGAGTTGCCATTTATATTTACCCATAATATTCTCCTTTGTTATTTATGGTTGAACAATCACTTTGATCGCACCACCCACGCGTCCAGTAAACGTATCGAAAGCTTCATTTATATTATCCAAACTGAATTTATGCGTGATAAGTGATTTTAGGTTTATGCGGCCATCCGCCATAAGCGGGATGGCCCGCTTCAAATTCAACATCCCTTCGGCTTTTGGTCCGGTAATCAACAGGTTCCACTGGACGATTTTGTCCAATTGAAGGGTTACTGGCTCGTGATAGATACCGTTATAGGAAATGCGTCCGTTCTTGCGGATGATCTCCAATGCTTCTGCTGCAGGTCCGGGCTGCCCGGTACACTCGACAACCATATCTGCACCGACATCATTTGTCAGTTTCATGACTTCTTCTACAACGTTTACTTTCTTAACGTTCAACGTAATGTCAACACCCATCTCACGGCCTACAGCCAAGCGTTCTTCACGTGTACCTGTCAAAATTACACGACCTGCCCCCAGAACTTTTGCAATGTGAGCAGAGATCAATCCAATCGCCCCAGGACCAGTTACGACGATAGTTTCACCCGGTCTTACCCATCCAATGCGGTCATACCCATACAATACCGTCCCAGCACCAGTGAGTACAGCCCCTTCCTCAAAAGAAACACTTTCTGGAATTACGTGTAAAGTGTTGACATGGCAAGCCGCATAATCAGCATAACCACCATTGGTACTGAACCCGTAATGTCGATGCCCGATTTCATAGTTGCCGTAGTTCAAGCAGGTTGTGTAAAACCCGCGCTGACAATTTTCACAACGCATACAACCTTTGTGTGGCTCAACCGCCACACGATCTCCTTCTTTGAACTCAGTTACATCCGGTGCAACAGCGGCTACTACGCCAGTGAACTCATGGCCGGGGATGAACTCGCCCAGCTTGGGAAAGCCCTTCCAGCCTTTAGCAATGATAGCCGGATCACTGCCACAGATGGCAACTGAATGGACTTTGACCAACACCTCGCCGTCAGCAAGAACAGGTACAGGTACCTCAGTAACCCGCAAATCACCAAAATCAAACAAGACTGCAGCCTTCATAGTTTTTGGAATGCTCATATACTCCTCCTTCATCTACATCAAGATTAAGGTTCTAAGACAACTTTTACTGCCTCACCGCTACGGGAAAGATCAAATCCCTTTTCCCATTCATCAAGCGGCAAGACGTGGGTAATAAACTGTGACGGTTGGATAGCGTCACGCTCAAACAGTGACAACGCTCTTTCCCAACTTGTAAACTTGGAACTGTAACTAAATGAAACTGTAAGTGCCCTAAACATCGCTTGCCGATAGGGAATCTCAATCTCATCCGCGGGCGGTTGTCCGATAATGCCCACTCGTCCCAGACGGCGTGCAAGGTGAAATGCCTGTGAAATTGCTGGCAATGCACCCGATAACTCAATGACGACGTCCGCACCTTCGCCATTTGTCAGGTCATTAACCAATTCTGCCAAATCCGTTTGGATTACATTGACCACGTGGTCAATACCAAGTTCACGCGCTTTGGGGAGGCGAGCTGTTTCATCACGATCAATGCCTGTGATGACAACTTTCGAAGCTCCAGCCGCCTGCGCCATCTTGGCCGCAACCAGTCCAATTGGGCCGCAGCCCAAAATCAATACAACGTCTTCTGGCGCGATCCCTGTACGGTCTAACATGCCGTGTGCTGCAACCGCCGAGGGCTCGCTGAAAGCTGCTTCGACATAACTCAACTTGTCTGGAATGCGGTGCAGCAACCAGGCAGGCACCTTGATGAATTCAGCAAAAGCCCCATCTGTGAAATAGCCAGGAGCCCGTTTGGAACTGCAGGCGAATGCATACCCAGTCAAACATTGGCGGCAGCGTCCACAAGCTCCGACATGCTGCTCGGATACAATGCGATCTCCCACCTGCCAGCCCGTAGCTCCCGCGCCAACTTCGACAATCTCACCAGAAAACTCGTGGCCAATCACAACAGGTGACGTGTACGGATGCTGATCGTCCTGAATTTTAAGATCGCTGCCGCAAATCCCACAGGCCTTCACACGAATCAAAACCTCACCTTCTCCAATCTGCGGATCAGGTACTTCACGTAGTTCTAAATTGTCAACTCCATCAGCTGTCTTGACAAGAGCATGCATTAGTTCTCCTTATGGATACATCATGATACGGATCGGATCGCCATCACGTTCCAGAAACATTTTCCAGGCTTTTGAGAAATCACTCAACGGCATCTGGTGCGTGATGAGCGGCGTCACATCCACCAGCCCTTTCGCCATCAACACATTCGCACGTTTAGAAACACTATGCGGATTGGCCACCGAGCCACACACGTCCAAGTGACCGCGGACGATGACACTCAAATCCAAATTCAATTG
>CAZCPP010000031.1:0-19816 GCA_964500655.1 uncultured Anaerolineaceae bacterium
CATTATATTAAATTTCTAAGGGGCTGTCTCCTGGACTTTTGGGACAGCCCCTTTTAGCCCCACGCGAATTCGAACCTTTTTTGACTAAAGTTCAAACCTCAAAGGGATAGTTTGAGGCCTAATCCATCCAGTTTTCCTTTATGCTCAAAGCGTAACATAGACACAAACCGCTCTACCGGGATGGAGAGCGGCCTGCTTTTTTTCTGTGGACCCAGAGGGATTCGAACCCTCGACCTCCTCAATGCCATTGAGGCGCGCTCCCAGCTGCGCCATGGGCCCGGGATATGAAGTTTTGAGCAGCGAACATTGTAACACGATTGTTCACTGTTCACTGCCCGAAGTGGACCTGAGGGGATTCGAACCCCTGACCTCGTCAGTGCGATTGACGCGCGCTCCCAACTGCGCCACAGGCCCCTGTTTGGGCGAAGGCTATTCTACTTGAGGGCCAGTGCACTGTCAAGAACTTGATTGCCAAGCAGAAGCGATAAGTGTAAATCGTGACTTTCCTACGTTAGTAATATTTGCGCTTGCTCATATGTACAACTCCTTTATAATAGGGTGACAGGAGGTGGGCTCATGAACACTGGAGATAGATATTTTGGAATGACTATTGCTCAAATCGGTATACTAGCTGTGCTGGCACTCGTCGTATGCATTGTTCTTAGTATTCTGGGGTCAATGATTATGAGTTCAGCTGCCAGTCCGCAACCAACCACACAAACATATACACTTGCACCTAGCCCCACAGCGATTTCCACTTCAACTCCCTGGCCAACGATCACCCCAGTCCCGGATTGGAAAGTACATTCGTTTGCGAGCGATCAGGCTCAGATATGGTTGCCAAACAGCTATTTTGGTGGGGACATTGCCACATCATCCGACGAGATTATGAGAGAATTAAGAGACACTGTCGATGATGATGCGTTTGCCAGTGACATCGAGGGTTTGATTGCGATCCCGGAGATAATCTTTTTTGCATTCGACACTAATATTACTGATTCGGTTAGGTTTATGTATGTTGGCAGTGAACCTTTAGACTCTGATATGTCATTAACCATGGATGATTATTTAAACAAAATGATGGACAATTTCAAGGACTCAAATGACAGGATTGTTGAACGACAAATTGCCCAACTGGATAATTTCCCGGCCGGTAAATTGGTGATAGAAAGCAAAGTGCCTGCTGGCGATGTAGAAAAATTTGTGTCTATGGCGATCTACATGATCGAGGTAGAAGATACCATGTGGTTTATTGCTTTCCGAACCGGGCGCAGTGAGTTTGCAGCCCACCAGGAGACTATACTAACTGCGGTCAATTCATTTTGGGTTCAACGATAACGGGGAAAGAGAAGAAACATGACCGAACCTGATTCCCGGCCTATCTACCGTATCACCGACTTGCATGAATCGGATCGACCGCGCGAGCGACTGGCAGCGCTGGGGCCGCAAGCGCTCAGCAACGCAGAATTACTTGCCATCCTGCTGCGAGTCGGTGTGCAGGGAGAAAATGCCGTGCAGGTGGGGCAGCGCTTGCTGAACAAATTCGAGGGCCTGTCCGGCATCCATCGTGCGCCCTTTGATGAATTGCTTCATGAGCACGGGCTGGGTGAGGCCAAAGCCGCCCAAATCAAGGCCGCCATCGAGCTGGGCCGACGACTGACTCTCGAATCTCCCGAAACACGCCCGACCATCAACTCTCCTGCAGACGCAGCCGCACTGGTTCAGTATGAAATGTCTGCTTTGGAGCAGGAGCATCTGCGTGTGCTGTTACTGGACACACGCAATCATGTGTTGGATATCGCGGAAGTGTACCGAGGCTCGGTAAATTCTTCGCAGGTGCGGGTGGGGGAGCTCTTTAAATCAGCAGTGCGGCGAGGCGCTACTGCCGTGATCGTGGTCCATAATCACCCCAGTGGTGATCCGACTCCCAGTCCAGATGATGTGGCGGTGACGCGGGCCTTTGTCCAGGCTGGCAAGCTGCTGGACGTAGAAGTGCTCGATCACCTGGTCATTGGGCAGGCCGGCCATGTCTCAATGAAGGAGCGCGGCCTGGGATTTGGAGAGTGAACCCTCAACACCCTGTTTCCTCGATATAAAATCCATATGGGATTGCAAACCGTTTTATCATACTTCCGGGATTTGCCGCCGGATCAGCTTCGTCACCTGGAAGGGGTGATTGAGTAAGTACGCGGCAATCGGAGTGGGTTCTTCTAAATCCCCTTCGTCTAGTGATTCAGGCCATGTAAAAGGCAGGTGTACGACCGTCCCCGGCTCCTGGATTTCTTCCAGAGCTTTCAAAGTGGCCTGCAATACAGACAGCTGGGTTTCACTATCACCCGCAGGACCAACATTTTGCCCAAAGGGGTGCTCGATGGCAGCCACTCGTGGCGCACCGACGGAGGTGGTCAGGTCGGCGATATTTGACAAACTAATGGTACTAAAGCCAGCCGCTTCGATCTTGCGTTGAGCCAGTCCAACGGACCAGTTGCAGATCGGTCAGCTGGGGATTAGCACTACTACATCCACAAGTTCATCTTTCAGCTGCTGAATGATGGTGGGAATACTGTGTGCCAGCATATCGTCCGGTTTAGGCAAGTATCCCATGATTGAGTAATGTGACTCGGCCGCTTCACCAATCTCTCCTAAATCTTCTAATTCATTAAGGCGTTGGATCGGCAAGAGACAGTTGATATCCTGGCGAGCGAAACTAGGATTAATGTGTAAGTGGTAGATTTCCACATCCTTTTCGGCAGCAGTTTTGGGGATGATTCGAAACGAAGGGTCGCCCCACCAGGGATTCTTTCGCTCGCCCTCCTGGTCAAAAGGCTGGTCGCTTTTCAATGCGATCCCGCCTGAACTGATTATTGCAATCTTGCATTCTGATAACGGTTTAGAGAGTGGCGTCCATGGTACAGATTCCGGCGCTTCCATTTTTATCCAGGTTTCAACCACGCGGCGGGTTACTCCGCCTACAAAGCGAAAGGAGTCAACGGTTTTCGGTATCAATGAAATCTCCTTGTTTTTTTGTTCAATATTTTTTACATAACTTTAGCTGGGAAGTTTCCGCTTTGAAAGCAGGTAGTGACGGACAGCGTAAAGCATTGAAATAAGTGCACCACCTAAAAAGAATACGCGCCATATTAGGAAGAAGACGATCAAATACAACACACCGATATTAAAACCACCCATAGCTACACGCCGCTGTGACAGCTTGTAACTTTGCTCGATCTTGCCCTTGAAACCTTCAGGATCTGATTATAAAAACCAAACAACACTGAGGTTCTCGATGTGTCGCAGATCGGTGATAAGTACCAGCAATAAGGCTGCTCCGGCCAATGTTTCAAACCATAATATTGGGAGCCAGTTGCCTGCCAAACCAAGCAGCAATGCGACCGCCAGCATGGAGATGATATAGCGCGGGCTAAACCAGTGTAATTGCTGGACGTCTTTCTCAAAAGACGGATTCATTTCAACCCCGTGTTCGTACTGCACGGTTGCGCTAAGAAATTCGCGGTAGGCTTTGGAATATAGCATAGTGGCAATAAAATCAAAAATACTTAAGGTACCTCACAAGGCAGCCACGAACCATGAATTCCTCACCAAGGTATCGATCAACATGCCCTCTCCTCTCACAAACAAGTTATTTGCTTGGTTTCATACCAAAGATTTGAAATTCTCCTGTCATCTGTTCCCATTCTTCACGCGATTCGTCAACCCGGGATACACTCGGGCCAAGTTTGACCATCTGCAAAAATGAATCAAGCTGCTCATGGGTTCCCTCGGCCACGGCCTCAACCGTGTCATACCCAACATTGCGCACCCAACCAGTAACGCCGATTTGTACGGCATTTTGATGTACAAAGGCGCGGAAACCAACAGCCTGCACACGTCCTTTAACCCACACATGCACGCGAGCCAGTTCATTCTGTTTCGTCATCTTCGGGCCTCCTTTGGAAGAAACCAATTAATGGGATGAGTAGCAATAACCCAAACAACCATATATAAGGCAACATATTACGGAGAAGGACTTCCACTTCATTTTGACCTAGTACCGATTCGCGCCAACGTGCATCCAGATTTCCCAGGGGAGTTTTGAAGGTGTGCGTGACGCCATTTTCACAACTCATACCATTAGCGTAATCCGAGAGCAGGGAATTCAAGTACGAGGTTCCATACGTATCGCGCAAAAAGCGGACGAATGACTGAGACTCGGCATATGCGAGGCTTGACCCATCCGGTGGAAAAGCGTCGCATAATTGGGCGATCGGTACTAGCGTATTTTTCTCTTTGGCCTCTTTTAAGATCACATCAAAATCGGGATCTGGGTACAGTTCGGCCAGCGATGCAATTCCTTCGCTCAACCAGACCGGTAGCGAGGCATATCCATCGCCTACGCTTCTATAGAGCATCACATGTGCCAGTTCATGAGGGATAAGCGTCTCCATTTCAATGCTCTGACCGGGTCCCGGCGTAACCGCCAGAAGAACCACTCCTAATTTTGGATTAGCGTGTCCGCCCTGCCAGTCTTCACCGCCTAGAAATAACGCGCTCTGTAAATCTGTAGTAGATGCATACACATATATATCCACAGGGGCTTCCAGCGGTGCGGCGATGAGCGAATTAATAGTGCTCAGGCTACGGCGGGTGACATCCATGAGGGCATCTCCAAAAGCCGCATCACCTTCATACCAGTTCACCCGTAGCATATCATCTGTGCGCTGTTGCCACGTGAAGCGGCTATCTATATATATTGTGTGATAGTTTGGACTAATATGTGTTTGCCCATCCTGCAGAGTGACTTCAAACCAAAATGTGATAGTCACGAATGAGTGCAGCACATTTTGCACCACATCATAGCGGTAGGTCACGATACCATCATCACGGACGTCTACGGGAAATCGTCGCAATGTTTCATCATAATTATCGTTGAATACAATTGAGGCTTCAACAATAGGGATGGGGGATTGGATACGGGCTTCGAAAGTGACATGCTGTCCGAACTCTTCATACACCCCAACATCGGTCACAACGATTCCGGACTGCGCCCGAGCCTGCTGAGGTGGACTCAAAAGGAGTGCAGCCATTGTAATCATGAGTACAATTCGGCGCATATTACCTAGTATATTTTTATTCTTCCAGATCAATTGCGTCAGGTTCGTCCGCGTCTACGGCCAGCAGGTCAAAGTTGGCCATATCCTCGGTGAAGGTCAAGTTATCCAGTGCTTCTTCGAGGAAGATGGCTTGCTCGTCATCTTCGACATTATCGAGCAGGTTTTGCAAGTAAAGACGTACATCCTCGCCACCAATTTGTGATAACGACCAGATGGCCGCACCCATTATGGCATCATCAAACTCTTCTTCCAGCAAGCGCAGCAGAAGTGTGCGTGCCAATGAAAGCCCCAATTCGCCAGAAGCCTGCACGGCCGCTAGACGGATGCGGTTATTCTCCGAAACAATCATGCGCAGAACATGTTCGGACCAGCGCTCATCGTTTGAACGACCCATAGCAAAGATCGCACTGGCTTTCCAGTCTGGGTTCTGCCGCTTGAAGGATGACTCAATATTTACCGGCACTTCATCTCGAGAGGAGAATCCCAAGGCCTCCAGGGCGCGCCGGCGAACTTTAGGATCATCCTCGCCGTTGATTACTTCCAGCAATATATCTTCAATTTTATGATGCACATCGGCGGGGATATCATCGAACTCACCCAGTTGCACAAAAATGCCCAAAGTAGTTGCAGCCTCGGCGCGCACGGCAACTTCACTGTCTTTGATCAGCAGATCAATATACGTCGGGACGAGGTGCACATCTTCACATTCAATCAGCAAACGCATTGCACCAACGCGCACCTGGGGCTCGGAATCCGTCAGCAAGGCTCGCCCCAGATCGTCAAAAGAGACCAGAGTATCCTCATTCGCCAAGGAATTTAGCAACTTGAGGAGAAGCAGTTTACGTTCAAGTCTGATGCGTGGCCAGGCTTTCTGTAGCGACTTGAGTGATGCTGATTCAATGTCAGAAAATGTGCTCAGGTAACGTGGGGGTATATCCTTGCCATCCTCCAGCAAGACGTCTAGCACTTTCTGGAGGGGGAGAAGCTCATCGTTCATTTCAGGGGAGCGTGAAGTCGACCGGATTTATAAAATCCATCGCATTGATGTATATCATAAACCCGATCAGCAAAGCAAAGCCGACCGCATGTACTACATTTTCTAATTCAGGTGGGACACGCTTCCGCAAGACCAATTCTGGTAGCACGAACAGAATACGACCACCATCCAGAGCAGGGATGGGTAGTAGGTTAAAGATGCCCAGTGTGAGTGTGAGAGAAGCGATGATCTGCAATGTAAAGTTAGTAGGCTCTAATGGAGTTGGTTCCGTTGTAGTGACAGGTGGAACTGATTCGCGGCTCTCCACATCGCGGCTTACAGCTTGCCCGAACAAGTCATATATGCCTTTCAAACCAATAAAGCGGCCTTCTTCGGGTGTAAGCTGATTGCGGATGAGCATCACTGGCAGCGAAATGATCATGCGAATCTGACTGTAAGTGTACATTGTGCCGTAGGGGATGGTTTGGAGGAAGGATTCGGCGGGAACCATTGGAGGTCCCGGCAGGATACCGAGCGCGCCTTCTTCGGCTGTGCGGCTGCTGAGTGGTGTGGCTGTTAACTCGAGAGTCGCATCTTCGCGAAGTGCAGTGATTTGCATGGGTTGATCCAGATTTTCCTGGATCAGCGAACGAAAATGGTCATCATCAGTGATCTGTTCACCATTCACAGCCAAAATAAAATCATTCGTCATTAAACCGGCCTGTTCGGCTGGTGAATCTGGGGAGATTTCGTAAAGCAATACGCGCGACATATCAGGGACACCAACCTGGGCAAACAGCATACTGTTCACCACCAAGCCCGCCAGCAAATTCATGAACGATCCGGCAAACAGTACACCTAAACGCACCCAGGGGGTTGAAGCGGCCAATCCACCTTTCACAGAGGGATCATTTTCGCCTTTCGGGCGTACAAAGCCGCCCAGCGGTAACCAATTGAGAGTAAAGTCGGTACCCTTCCAGCGAAAAAGCGTCAGGGCGCGCGGTGGCAACCCAACGCCAAACTCTTCTACGTCTACTTTTAAAATGCGCGCAGCCACGAAATGTCCGAACTCGTGAACTAATACAACAGCGGCAAATACGCCGACAAAAATCAAACCAGAGAGTAGAGTAATATTCATAATTCTTTCTTTACCAATCAAAAATCTATCACGCCAAACGGCGCACTCATTATATCCTGAATCAATTTGGGGAAATGAGAAGCACTTAAGAAACGATCCGCGCAGGGCCGCCAACCCCGGTTACCAGCACATCACCCACACCGGGCAATTCTCGCAGGCTTTTTTCCACGCTCTCGGACTGCTCTCGTGGGCTAATTACATGGATGTTCGGCCCGGCATCTACAGTGTACATTACCTGCAGCCCGTCCTTGCGCCACTCCCGTACGGATTCCATGACCCTGATCGACGCCGGTTTCCAGTAAAACAAACCCGGGTTGGAGGTCATCATGACGGCGTGCATGATGTTGGAATCCAGTTCAACGATGGCCGATAGAGCATCGAAGTCTCGTTTCATCAGGGCCTTACCACACAGGTCGAGGCGACGGGGTGCATCTGCCACGCGTGCAGCCTGCAACGGGCTGGTAGGAGCTAAAGGGTGTCCTGCAATGGACCCAGTTTTCTTGTGCTCAGTACTGACGACCGCCACACAATCGACCAAATCCCAGTGTTCGGGCGGGGCGATGGATTCTGCATAAGAATCGAGGTCGGTCTCGCCCATGTACCACTCTACAAATCCGCCAGGGATAGAGCGGCTGGCAGAACCTGATCCGCGTCGTGCCAGGCGGGATAGCTCTCGCTCCGTCAGAGTGATTCCAGCCGCCTCGCTGGACGCCAGCGCCAGGGCGCTAAAGGCCGAAGCAGAGGACGCTATTCCTGTTCCGATAGGGAAGTTATTTTCACTGACCACTTCAGCGCACTCGTTTATACCTGCCATTTGGCGTACCAGGTCAAGGAAGAGACTCACGCGTTCCAAACTGGGGCCGGTGACCGGGTTATCGCTGATGCGCAGGCTATCGGTCCCGGAAGAAGCGGAGAACGTGACCGTAGATCGCGTGAAAAGACCGTCCAGATTCATGGAGATATTACCATTCGCAGGCAGGCGCAAGTCATTATCACGATTTCCCCAATATTTGATAAGTGCTATGTTCGGGTGGGCGAGGGCGGTAGCAGAGTGGGTTTTCATCGTCGGTAGTTTACCATGAAGGAGGTAGCAGGATTCAAAGGTTGACTTGGGTGTAAAATTGAAGGAAATCGTTATCAAAACAATCACTTGTTGAAAGCCGATCATGCCCCTTAGAGAATATATCCAACGGTTAGATGAACAGAAGAAACTTGTCCAGGTTAGCGAGCCGATTTCGAAGACTTTCGAGATTGCCGGCGTACTGAGACAGATGGAACCAGCCCCAGTGCTGTTCGAACAGGTGCGCGAGTCTGCATTTCCGGTGATCGGCAACCTATTCTGCTCGAAAGCCGTTTTTGCAGATTACTTCGGCATCCAGGTAGCAGAGATCATCCCCTTCCTGACCGCCGGTATCCAAAATCGTACGCCCCCTGAAATTGTCACCAGAGCGCCCTGCCAGGAAGTCGTTGAGACTGAGCCGGACCTGGACAGGCTGCCGATCCTGCTCCACTGTGACCGGGACGGGGGTAACTACATCAGTTCCGGAGTGGTGCTGGCCCGGCACCCGGTCTACGGGCAGAACGCCGATTTCCATCGCTGCATGCAGTTCTCAAAAACCGAGATGTCGGTGCGGGTAGTGCGTCACCGGCATTTTGACAAATTCTTACGAGATCTAAAACAGGTGGATGTTGCCATCTGCATCGGCAATCCACCCAATGTGCTGGCAGCGGGAGCCACATCGGTGGAACTTGGAGTCAATGAATTGGAAATCGCCAACGCACTCGAGCCGTTGCAGGTGGTACGAGCCAAGACCAGTGACCTACTGATCCCGGCCGAAACCGAAATCGTGATCGAAGGAACCATTTTCCTGGATAAAAACCACGCTGAAGGGCCCTTCGTCGACCTGACCGAGACCTACGACGTGGTCCGCCAGGAGCCGGTCTTGGAGGTCAAAACCATCACCCACCGGCAAGATGCCATCTGGTATGCTCTTTTGCCAGGGGCGCTGGAACACAAACTACTAATGGGCATGCCGCGTGAACCCACCATTTTTCGCAAAGTTAATGAGGTGGCACACTGCCTGGACGTGAACGTCAACCCCGGCGGATGCTCCTGGTTGCACGCCATCGTCCAGATCGACAAGCAGAGCGAGGATGACGGGAAGAAGGCAATCGAGGCCGCATTCGCCGGACACGGTTCGTGCAAGCATGTCTACGTGGTGGATAAGGATATCGACATCTACAATCAGCTTGAAGTGGAGTGGGCGATGGCAATCCGTTTCCAGGGCGACCGCGACCTGGTGGTTCATGAGCGAGCTCCCGGCTCCAGCCTGGACCCCTCTGCGGATGCCGGGACCCATGTTACCACTCGCCTGGGCTTTGATCTGACCGCCCCTCTCGATACAGCTGGGAAATTCTTCCGCAAGGCTGCCTTCCCGGAGGTGGATGTGGAGAAGTTTGTGAAGTGACCATGGAATTAACCCAGGAAGAACGCCGCATGCTGGCTGGGGAGTATGGCCGGGCAACCCGCAAAGCCATGGAAATCCTGACCGCTCTTGGCACGATCTACGATGCCGAGCAGATGGTGCCGGTCACATCAGTTCAGATTTCCGGGGTGAGTTTTGATAATCTAGGTGAAGCTGGGCTGGATTTCCTGTCTGAGATGGCTGACGGTGGGGGACGAGCCAGGGTGCTGACGACCTTAAACCCGGCTGGGATGGATATCGAGAACTGGCAGGCGCTGGGGATCGAGCCTGAATTCGCCCGGAACCAGCAGCGCGTGATTGAAGCCTATGCCCGGATGAGTGTCGTGACGACCTGCTCATGCACGCCATATCTCTTTGGCAACCTGCCGCATTTTGGAGAGCACATTGCCTGGGCGGAGAGCAGCGCCGCATGCTATGCTAACTCCGTCCTGGGAGCGCACACCAACCGCGAGGGCGGTCCGAGCGCTCTCGCCGCAGCGCTGACCGGCCGAACGCCCCGTTATGGGCTGCACCTGGATGAGAACCGCCGCCCCGGTTTATCGGTACAGGTCAATGTCACCCTATCTGGTACGCGAGAGTTTGGAGCGCTGGGAGTTGCTGTAGGGCGAGCGATCGAATCCAGAAAGGTGAAAGTCATCCCATACCTGGGCGGCATTCCCTCCGCGACGGTTGACCAGCTCAAATCATTCTGCGCCAGCCTGGCCACCTATGGTGGTCTGGCCATGTTCCACATGCAGGGAATTACGCCGGAAAGCAGCGCCCACCCCGCCCCGGACGAAACGTTGGTCATTACGCAACAGGACTTAGACGAAGCCATCCACTCTCTGGACGCCCCCCCAGCGAACGAGAACGTGGATTTCGTCAGCCTGGGCTGCCCGCATCTGTCGCTCAACGAAATCCAACGGGTTACAGAACTGCTGAACGGACAACGTGTCCGCAAGACGTTTTGGATCACCACATCGCGGCCTGTCAAACGCATCGCTGACCAGATGGGTTATACGGCTATCATCGAGGAAGCCGGAGCCGTCTTTGCAGTTGATACATGCTGCGTGGTCGCCCCCATCAAGGGCCGTTTCAAAATCATCGCTATCGACAGCGCTAAAGCCTGCTATTATGCTGGTACAAAAAATGGTTTTAAAACCCGCTTCCTGCCCTTCGAGGAAGTCATCGCGGAGGCATTGAAATGATATTCAAAGGCAGGAAGATTTCTACAGGCAACGCAGCCGGGGAGGCGCTGGTTACGTCAATGGGAATTTCGTTCTACGGTGGGGTCGACCCAGAGACCGGTCAGGTGGTCGAGAAGGACCATGAGCTGGAGGGGCAATCCATTGGCAGCCGAGTACTGGTCTTCCCAACCGGCAAAGGCTCCACAGTCGGATCGTACACCCTCTACCGCCTTAAGAAAGCCGGGTTGGCCCCAATGGCGATTATCAACGCCGAATGTGAGACGATCACCGCGGTGGGCTGTATCATTTCGGATATACCCTGTGTGGATCACATCCCTATCGAGCGGATCGAGAACGGGATGCAGGTCAGGGTAGATGGCGAAACCGGCACTGTGGAAGTTTTATGAATAAGCCGCCTAAAAGGGTCACCCTAGCAATCACTGGGGCTAGCGGCGCCATTTTGGGCATCCGCACTCTAGAACTATTGAAGGAGGCTGGAATCGAGACGCATTTGATCATCAGTGACGCCGCCCGGCGAACGATCACCGGCGAAACGGACTGGAGGGTGGCAGACGTGGAAACGCTGGCGTCCGTCTGTTATGATCCGCAAGATATCGGAGCGCGGATCGCCTCGGGGTCGTTCGTGACCGACGGAATGCTAGTCGTTCCTTGTTCTATCAAGAGCCTATCGGGGATCGCAAATTCCTATGACAGCAACCTGGTCATCCGTGCGGCGGACGTATGTTTGAAGGAAGGACGCAAGTTGATCCTAGTGGTGCGCGAGTCCCCCTTGCATTCCGGACATTTGCGGCTGATGCAACAGGCAGCCAACTCAGGTGCCGTGATTTTTCCTCCGGTCCCTGTTTTCTATGGGGGGGCTCAAACGATGGATGACCTGGTTAAAAATCTTGCTGGGCGAATCCTGCTCCGGATGGGGTGCGAGAATGACCACTTTCATCAATGGAAAGGGAATAAAGGTCCTGACCCAGGCTCGGGGGGTATCTAAGAAAGTGGAAAATATATCATCTTAGCTATAGATCACGTTCTGCTATAATTTTTACATGATCCTCGTTACAGGTTCAACAGGTTTTGTTGGCCGCGCTCTTGTACGTCAGCTTTTTGAGATCGGTTACCCGGTGCGAGCGTTATTACGGCCCTCCCAACGTACACCACGTTTACCAAAAGGCGTACCAGTGGAAGTGGCTGTGGTTAGCCTTGGAGACGTGCGTGGATTGCGACCTGCTTTACGTGATATTGACACTATCATCCACCTTGCAGGCACAGAACATCAGGGACGGAATGCAAACCTGTTGACAATTGACATTCAAGGCACTCAAAATCTGGCTCAAGCTGGAAAACAAGCTGGGGTGGAACGTTTCATCTATTTAAGTCATATTGGCGCAGATCGTGCTTCAGCTTTTCCGGTTCATAAGGCTAAAGGAATTGCCGAAGAACACATTCGTAAGGCCGGAGTACCCCATACGATTGTGCGGTCATCTTTAATATATGGGCCTGAGGATCACTTCACTACAGACCTTGTAAATCTGATGCGCTTCCTACCTGGGATTTTCCTGATACCAGGGGATGGGCAAACCAATATTCAACCGTTATGGGTCGAAGATTTAGTCGCCTGCTTGCTATGGGCGATGGACAACCCGGAAACGATCAATGAAACATACGAAGTCGGCGGTAGTGAATATTTCACATTACGACAGGCTTTGGCAAGGATCATGGAAGTTGTTGGTAAGCGTCGCTTACTGGTATCCATGCCTTCCCCTTTCCTTCGCGCATTAGTTGTCACACTTGAAACATTTATTCCCGGCTTTCCAGTATCTTCTTTTTGGATTGATTATTTTGCTATACACCGTACCTGCCCGGTAGATACATTGCCACGCACCTTTGGCTTGATGCCAGCTCGTTTCACCTATCGATTGGATTATTTGAAATATAAACGTTGGTATATTATATGGTGGTTGGGTGTTACAAACGCTTTTTCAAGGCTAACTTCCAGAATTCAAAATTTATTCCGTTCCGCTCGCTAAAAACGCATGACTGAATACTTTATCCGTTTGCTTGAAACCCCCCAAGAGATGAGCGCTGTTGAAGAACTCCAACGGGTAGTCTGGCCTGGCAGCGAAACTGATGTTGTGCCCACACATTTGTTAATTACAGCGATCCATAATGGTGGCGTTGTTATGGGCGCATTTGTTGAAAACGTCATGGTTGGCTTTGTTTTCGGTTTTCCCGGCATCGAAATGTTCCCAGACGGCCCGCATGCCAAGCACTGTTCGCATATGATGGGTGTCCACCCCGATTGGCGCAATTCTGGACTCGGTTTTGCACTAAAGCGCGCCCAATGGCAAATGGTGCGCCACCAGGGTCTCGACCACATCACCTGGACTTATGATCCACTGCTTAGTCGCAACGCATATCTAAATATCGCTAAACTTGGTGCTGTTTGTAGCACGTATCGTATATCAGAATATGGCGATATGCGTGATGGTCTAAACGCTGGTCTGCCAACTGACCGATTCCAGGTAGATTGGTGGCTTAATACCAGTCGTGTGGAACGCAGGCTTGGAAAAAACGCTCGTGGAACTCTCAAACTGGAACAAATCTCAAAGGCAGATGTGCAACCGCTTTACATGCTTCACACCGATGACAATGGCTTGCTCCACCCCCCGGAACATATTTCACCTTTCAGCGGTTCTCTACTACTGGCCGAGATACCGTCTGATTTCATGGCGATTAAAGAAACTGATTTCGCCTTAGCCTGTGATTGGCGTTTTTTCACACGTGAAGTATTCGAAATTACTTTTTCTAACGGATACCTTGTAACCGACTTCATCTTCCAAAAAACAGAGGAGAAAAATCGTAGCTTATACATTCTTACAAATGGCGAGACAACACTGGAAGACTAACCGTGATGGACAGCATCACAAAGATCGAAGATTGTTGAGAAGAATTTATTAGCTCACACCCTATAAATGCGTAAAGGCGGCAAAAAATGGCCGCCTTTACGGTTGGATGGGGTGAAGGAGTGGAAACAGATAATTTATTGTCGACGCATTCCCTGTCCTTCATCAAAGGATTGCGCGCTCATACCAATTGGATGGTAGGATGGCTCACCGCGCGAGGATCGTGTATTAGGTGCTGCTGAGAGAGGCTTGGGCACTGGACGCACATAAGTAGGTGAAGAGGCGCGAGTGGGGAATGTGGCTGGACGTCGAGCCGATCGTGACGGAGGGCGATCACCTGCTAGACAGAATAAGTTCTCACCAGCCATTGAGAAAGTCCCGATGATCAAAACACGGATCAACCAGACCATGACTGCTACAAAGATCGGGACAACTTTTGTCATCGTGGATTGGCCGACCAATACACTACCTTCAGATGTGTGGCTGAAGATTGCGATGGATACACCCCACCACGTAAGTGTAGCATTCATAGCAGCAGCCAGCAACCAAGCCCCGAAAAGGTACCACACTTCGGCAGGTTCGTCCCGTCCTTTTTCTGGTGTAAATAAACGAGCGATCCCGGCAAAGTCAATTCCACAAAATGCTAGTGAGAGAATTGTCGACCAGCGTAGCCCGGCAAAACGCAAATCACCAAGAACGTCACGCAGAGCAAAATCGGTAGTCGAGTAATTAAACACTTCAAAAGCTAGCAACGCCCCGAGTAAAATTCCACCAAACAGCGCACCGCGCCGTATGGCAGTACCACGAAAAAGGGGGAGCAACTGAATTGGGGATGAGCGATTCATGGCAACCTCCTTTTGGAAAAGCCATGGAAAATGAGTGAAGCATTTATATTATAGAACAATTGTTCTATCTGTCAAGACCCAATACTCCATCTTTACCCAAACACAATATTTTTAATGAAAACTTTTCTTATACCATCATTCTAACCAGTTGCTGGAATCTCCTAACCGGCGTAAAATATGGCAGTCAACAAAACTGGCAAGGACAAAATTGAATGATAAATAAAGAAGAAAGCGTTCACTCTGCTTCAGACAGTAAACCACCCAGTCCCAACCTGGGCGTGAACCGCGTAATTACTTAATTGCGTTGTACAGGCAGTCATCTCCCAGGCGAAACGATTATCGTATAGGAGGCTGCCATGCTCACCATCTACAAGACCACACAAAATGGGTTGAACACCCTTGAAAATACCGCCAATGGCTGTTGGATAAAAGTAACAGATCCGAATGCGGGAGAAGTTGCTCGGCTGGAGAAATGGGGAATTGAGCCTGAACTCATAACTTATTCATTAGATCAAGATGAATTGGCACGTGTAGAGCGCGATGATGGCTATACACTCATCCTGCCGCGAATTCCGTACTTTCAGGGCAAAACACACGATGTCCCTTACACTGCTATCCCCCTAGGAATTATTCTCAAAGATAATTTGATCGCTACAATTTGTGGTCATGAGAGTCATATTATCGAGATCCTAACAGATGGCAGATATCGCGGTTTCAAAACCGCTAAGCGCTACCGGTTTGTACTCTACATTCTACTAGAGACCGCCATACACTACTTGTCATACTTGGGCGAGATTAATCGTGCAGTAGATCAGGTGGAAGATCAACTCGAAAAATCTACCCGCAACCGCGAACTGCTTCAGTTGCTCAAATTTCAAAAGAGCCTAGTCTATTTCACTACAGCCTTGCATGCAAACGAACTGGTGATGGAACGCCTGCAACGCATGCGTATGTTTAATCAATCAATATGAAGAGGACGAGGAATTGCTAGAAGATGTCCGCACTGAAAACCAACAGGCAATCCAAACCACCAATATCCAGATCCAATTACTCAGTTCTACCATGGACACCTTCGCGTCCATTATCTCCAACAACCTCAATGCGGTAATGAAAGTCCTGACAACTCTAACTATCGTCGTCAGCCTGCCAACTTTGGTGGCCTCGTTTTATGGTATGAACGTCAGCTTACCCGGAGAAAGACATCCATTTGCATTCCTGGCAATTTTCAGCTTTTCCTTGGTGCTTACCAGCATGGCTGCATTCATCTTCTACAAACGAGATTGGCTCTAATGCAAGTTGATATTATTTATGAAGCAAATGCATCCCTTGGCGAAGGCCCCGCTTGGGATTCCAAAACGCAAACGCTATATTGGGTAGATATTCTGGAGAAACGCGTCCATTTTCATCGTGATGGTGAAAACGGATATTTCCAATTGGACGAAATGCCCGGCTGTTTAGCTCCTTGCAAAGATGGGTCACTCATCGTTGCTGCCAATGCTTCAATTCTTAACTTTGAGCCTGCTACCGGTAAATCAACAATGCTCGAGTCTGTTTCAGACTCTGCTAAAAATCGCTTCAACGACGGTAAATGTGATCCTGCGGGCCGTTTTCTGGTTGGCACTATGAACATGGACGAGAAAACTCCTAGCGGTACGCTTTATTCGTACGATGGTGTACAGGTTACACAATTATTGACAGGCATCCGTATTTCCAATGGCTTGGCTTGGGGCCCTGATTACAGAACGTTTTATTATATTGACACACCCACACGCGAAGTCAAAGCATTTGACTACAATCTAGATAGCGGGCAGATTGCGAATCCATGAGTTGTAATCACTCTCCCCAAAGCACTTGGCTGGCCAGATGGCATGACGTCGGATGTAAATGGCAATCTGTGGATTGCCATATGGGGCGGAGCACAAGTTACTTGTTGGAATCCACTTACAGGAAAACTGCTGGAGCAAATCTCGATGCCAGCCAAGCATGTCACATCATGTGTTTTCGGTGGAAAGAACATGAATGAACTTTACATCACTTCGGCTCGTGTGGGATTGGATGAGGTTGATCTATCGGCATACATGCATTCGGGCGGCTTGATGCGTGTGCAGACGAAGGTCGAAGGACTCCCAACATTTGAATTCGGGTAAAATCGAAGGCATGGACAAAACCGCAAATCCATCTAAAAGAATCGCTTACCTAGATATTGCTAAAGGCATAGGAATTTTACTGGTTGTACTAGGGCATAACTATGTCAGAATCTCGATCCCAGGTATGGGTAAATTCATTTTCTCTTTCCACATGCCTTTCTTCTTCCTACTTTCAGGGATGCTCTTCAAAGCTCATTATCCTATATTGGTACTTTTTAAGCGTCGCTTTGCTACCTTAATTCGCCCATATCTAGTATCAATTGTCATTCTATATTCTGTGTACCTTTTCTACACAGAAACCAAGTTAATCACCATTCTACGACGAGTGATCCGCTCAATGTATGCTTCAGGCAATTACATCGAATGGGCGCAGTTGTGGTTCTTGCCACATTTGTTCATCTTGAATATGTTTGCTGGGGCGCTGTTCTTGCTTTTCTACGGGCGGATCAAGCGGCTTTGGTTGCGGACTGTTTTTTTAATGGGACTGCTCTGGGTTGGTATCGCATTCCTTCCAATATATTACATGAAAGAAGTGAGTATTGGAGGAAAGATGATTTTGCTAGACGGTCTCCCTGCCAGCATGGATTTGCTGTTGATTACCACAACTTATTTCCTAATTGGGTATGAATTTAGGCGCCGGATTCCAGAGCGTTTCTTTGCCTCTATCTGGTCGCTGGTTATCTCGGGATTGATGCTCATCGCATTGAATATTGTTTTTCCTTATCGAGTGGACTTATTCTTCCGCACCTACGACTCATACATTGTGAACACGCTGGAAGGACTATCTGGAAGTATTTTTGTTCTCTCTATCTCCAGTAGGATAGCCTTGAAACAAAATCGATTGTCCGAATTTTTTAAATACTTTGGAGAAATTACGATCATCTTATTGATTTTTCATCAGCCAACACAAACAAGAACCTTTGGACACGTCATGCGTCTTGTCGATAATATTTACTTCGCAGGAATAGTCTCGTTCATTGCATCAGTAAGTGTACCTGTATTAATTCACCAATTGTTCTTGAAAGACAATTCAAGGCTTGCTGGCTGGTTTGGGTTGCGACAAAAAACTCCTGTTACACAGGATTCCAGCACATGAACACAAAACGTATTGAATATATTGATATTGCCAAAGGTATTGGTATTTTACTGGTTGTGTTAGCCCATGCAGATATCTCACTTGTTTCACCCTACTTACACCGAATAATTTACTCTTTTCATATGCCTCTGTTCTTTTTTCTTTCAGGGTATTTTTTCAATCCAACGACTCCTTTTTGGACTTTGTTGAAGAAACGGTTTAATTCGGTTCTAAAACCATATCTATTCACAATTCTGTTGATCTATACGGGATACATTTCCTTTACGAATATGCGCTTTCCAACTGCATTTGGTCGCATTATAAAATCAATGTATGCAACAGGTCATTATATAGATTGGGTCCAGCTTTGGTTTCTCCCAAGCTTATTTATAACCAGTTTATTCGCTTATCTTTTTTACCGGCTTGTGCTTATTCGGATCAACAATCACTATGTTCGTTGGCTGATATTACTTACGCTGCAAGCCATCGCAATTTATTTCCTAGATGTGTTCTACCCTTTCTCGATTGTTGTTTTTGGAAAAGAATATGAACTGTATGGATTGCCATACAGCCTTGATCTTGTATTCATGAGTGGGTTCTTTTATATTTTGGGCAATGAAATTCGAGAGGTATTTTCTGAAAGAACTTTTAGCAAAAAATGGGTCTTGTTGGGCGCTGGCGGAGGACTCATCCTGTTGACATTACTCTTTGAACAGCGAATTGACTTTAATACACGATTATTTGAGTCATTTTCAATCAACACTTCCGAAGCAATCCTGGGAATAGTATTTACGCTAGCCATATCGAAACAAATTGATCTAAGAACCACACGGCTCGCATCTGCCTTAAAGTACATCGGACAGGCCTCCCTTTTTATTTTGATATTCCATGTCCCAATACTTGATTTTTGGACGCCAAAGCTTTACTTTGTTACAAATTTACAGACTTTTTCAATCCTTTCCGCATTTGTGATCAGTATTCTTATTTCCTTGGGATTTTACAAAGTTTTCGTTGAACATAATCCCATGGCGCTATTCATATATGGACGGAGTTCTTCGCCTCCCAAAAATATCGATGAGAAACCTAAAGAAAACCCCAGCGAATAAAAATGCGGCAAGCTATACAGCCTGCCGCAGAAAATACTCAGTACTGTTTATTACTCAAATATTACGTTATCGTATCCCAGGGCCTGGAAGAAGCGAAAAAGATAATTCTCAGCGTTTGTTTGTGCCTGTTTGAGAATACCATCCTCTAAAGCCGCCTTACGTATCTCGTCTTCAGCGGTCTGGCGAGCCAGGGTTTCCAGGTCTTGAACACCTTTGGTGAGAAAACCTGTTTCACGATCATAGACGTAAGATTTCTGGTTATCCAGGGTAGCTATGAAAACCTCGGCCGGGGGCAAAGCCACGTATAATACACCATTATCGAGTCGCAGTTGTTCAGGCCCAATTTTTTCCATGTCGATCCCGGCAATAACTATGCCATGGGCCACAAATAGCAACCGATCGCCAAACAGGAAGTCAAAAGTGCCCTGACTGATTTCGGCTGTGATTACTTTTTCGACGCTGTATTGGATAGTTTCTAACCGCGCCAGTGCACGTACCTCATTGATATAAGTCACTGGGTCTGGGATAATTGTAGGAGTGGGATTTAGCAATTCCGACACCTGGGTTTGCAGGGATTCATTCGCCTGCCGAACCTGTTCGAATGGCGCTGCTGCAGCATCCGCGGCTGTCTGCGCGCTTTCGCGTACAGTTTGAACTATAAAATAAGCAGCAACGATAACAGCGATGAGCACAAGAAAGGAAAACCAATTCTGTTTCATAATCCCTATTATAAAACATTTTTTCTATAAAACACACTTGTTTACACATTTCTCTCAAATTTATTATAGAATTTATCTGATTCACTGACATATTTGAGTAGCAGGTATTCTCGGTAGCACCGGGGCAAG